>CALUXY010000019.1 GCA_944324855.1 Candidatus Gastranaerophilales bacterium
AAAGATGTTCAAGATATGGAATTCACTATTGAACGCGGTAAATTATGGATTCTTCAAACTCGTAACGGTAAGAGAACAGCAAAAGCTGCAGTTAAAATTGCTGTAGATATGTACAATGAAGGTATCATAACTAAAGAACGTGCTATTCAATTAGTTGATCCATATTCTGTATACCAAATCTTGTTACCAAACTTTGATACACAGGCTAAGAAAGAAGCACACTTGATTTCAAAAGGTGTAAACGCTTCTCCTGGTGCAGCTGTTGGTAAGATTGTATTTGATACAGAAGAAGCTGCAGAACGCGGTGGCAACGGCGAAAAAGTTATTCTTGTAAGAATTGAAACTTGTCCGGATGATATCCACGGTATGGCAGTTGCTCAAGGTGTATTAACACTAAGAGGCGGTGCAACATCTCACGCAGCAGTTGTTGCTAAAGGTATGGGTAAACCATGCGTATCAGGTTGTGAAGACTTGGTAATCAACTTAGAAAACGAAACATTAACAGGTGCTGACGGAACTGTTTACCACAAAGACGATATTATTTCTCTTGACGGTGGTACAGGTGAAGTTATGGCAGGGGCTGTTAAACTTGTTGACGCAGGTATTGATGAAAACTTCACAACATTCTTCAACTGGGTTGACGAAATCAAAACAATGACAGTAGAAGCTAATGCTGATACTCCAAAAGATATTGCAAACGCATTGAAATTCGGTGCTGAAGGTGTTGGTCTTTGCAGAACAGAACACATGTTCATGGATCCGGACAGATTACCTTGGGTACAAAAAATGATTATTGCAGGTACTCCTGAAGCCAGAAAAGAAGCTTTAGATCACTTGTTACCAATGCAATACAACGATTTCTATGCAATGTTCAAAGCATTAGGCGATAAACCTCTTACAGTAAGACTTTTAGATCCGCCTTTACATGAATTCTTACCTTCTAAGGTTGAATTGATTGAAAAAGTTGCTACTAAAAAAGCATTGGGTCAAGATTACAGTGAAGATGCAAAATTACTTGAAACTGTTGAAGGATTGTCAGAATCTAACCCTATGATGGGCTTACGTGGCTGCCGTTTGGGATTAACTTATCCTGAAATCAACGAAATGCAAGTAAGAGCAATCTTTGAAGCTTGCTGTGATTTAGCAAAAGAAGGTTACAAGGTACATCCGTATGTAATGATTCCTTTGATTGGTCACGTAAACGAGTTAAAGACTGCAGAAGCAATTCTTGTAAGAGTAGCAAAAGATGTTATGACAGAAAAAGGTATCGAAATCGAATACAAATTCGGTACAATGATTGAAATTCCTCGTGCAGCATTAACTGCTGATAAAGTTGCTGAACACGCAGAATTCTTCTCATTCGGTACTAACGACTTAACTCAAATGACATTCGGCTACTCAAGAGATGATGCTGAAGGTAAGTTCTTGAAGAACTATGTAGAACAAAAAATCTTACCTGCTAACCCATTTGAAACATTAGACCAAGACGGTGTTGGTCAATTGATTGAAATGGCAATGGAAAAAGGTAAATCAGTTAATCCGAAACTAATCGGCGGTGTTTGCGGTGAACACGGCGGAGACCCTGATTCAGTTAAATTCTGCCACAGAATTGGATTGAACTACGTATCTTGTTCTCCATTCAGAGTTCCTCAAGCAAAACTTGCAGCAGCTCAAGCTGTAGTTGAAGCTAAGAAAGCTCGTGAATTAGTTACTGCGTAATTGATTCAGTAAAAAATACAATGGATGCGGATGTGATTTTCATATCCGCATCTTTTATTTTAGAGTTTTTATCTGGATAAATAAATATTATTTATTTGGGTAGATAAATAAGTCCCCCCCTTGAAGGATTTCAAAAAAATTATATAATAATAATGTAATGTCTTATTATGCAACGTTCTTGAAAAAAATCCCCAAAATGAAACGATTTCTGGATAATGATTGTTCTGACCGGATATATCATTATACAAAGCCGGAAAAACTTCTCAACATAATCGCAAACAAAACTTTGCGGTTATCTAATGTTCTGTTTTTAAACGATAAAGCAGAAATTTCTTATACGTATAGACTTATCGTTGAATTTATAAAAGAAAATCCGGGATTAAACGATGAATTATATAATAAACTAATTGAATATTTTACAAATAAGTATAAACACATCGTTGACGGAAATAACGAACTTTATCAACAAGAATACTACACAATATCTTTTTCAACCGAACGTGACAATTTAATTCTTTGGAATAATTATTCAAAAGAAAAAACTTACACAGGATACAATCTCGGTTTTGAAATAAATGATTTAATGTGTGATATCTATAAAAAACAGTATAATGCAATCTGCGGATGTATTATTTATAACGAAAAGAAACAAAAATCGATTATCAAATCAATTTTAAAGCATTGGAATAAAAAATACGAAAGAACAATTAATGCACCAAAATACAAAAAATCAGCAAGACAACACAGGCTTGATGATATAACTTTTGAATTGATAGATATATTATGTCTTGTAAGCGTATTTTTTAAAAAGAGCGAATTTAAAGACGAAAAAGAATACAGAATTGTAATAGTAAACCATACGCAATACGGTGAACTTCCTGAGCCGACAAAAGTTATTGAAAAAAATGGCCTTTTTGTACCTTATGTAGAATATAAATTTCCCAAACGAGCATTAAAATCAATCAACATAGGACCGACAATGAATGAAAGTATATTCTACACAAGTACAAACAGAATGCTTTTAAATTTTGGATACGATAAAGTTGATGTAAGCTGGTCAAAGATTCCTTTGAGATATTAATTTTTGTAAAGTCAAATTGTGATACTTTTTGTTAAATTATGTAAATTTTAATACGATAAAATGTCAATTACTGGCAATAGTATATACTTTATATATACAACAGAGTATAAGGAGATTTACATGGTAAAAGGCGCAGATTTAGCAAAAGTACAGTTCAGCTACAATGATAACGGCAAAAATGTTACAAGAAATATGTATGTTCAACAGGGCATAAATATTGATTTCAGCGGTAAGGAAAAAGCAGAGAACGGAAAATATCATATAGGTTCTGACGGAGCTGTATATAATGATAAAGGTGATAAAGTCGACGTCATTCAAACAACGAAAGAACAGATGGCGGCGCTGGAAGGTATGTCAATGGCGGCAGAAGAAAACGGCAGTAATCCCGTAAAAGGTAAGTTTATTTTGACAGATGCAGATATTAATGCCGCAATGACAGAAGAAGGCGGTTATAATAGTTCATTACATGTAAATATGCGTCAAAATGCACTTGGCGGAAATAAGAAAACTCATTATAAAGACGGACAATGGGATACCGGTGCAAGTATAAGTGACGGGAAATATGATACAAGGCTAACTGGAGACGGGACAGCATCGTATGTAAGTGTTTCATCAGACAGAACGGAAGCCAAAGCAAAACAATATCAAGAACAAAGATGGGCAGAAGAACACCCGATATTGAACGGAATAAAACAAGGCTGGAACTATATAACAAGTTTCTTTGATTAAAAAAAAACAGGCTATGCCTGTTTTTTTTTATTATTTTGTTATATCATACGTTTATGATTATAGATTTTTTAAATGCGTGTAATTCATTAAACGACAAAATATTTGAGGGTGTAGATGCTTTAATATCATCAATTCCGATGGCTGATTGTCTTTTGGATGCAATTTTAGACAGTATCCATACTCTGCCTTTGTTATTTATTGTTTTTCTTATTATAGAAGCTATTGAATACTTTTATGCGGACAGAATTAACCATTTAATAAAAAAGGCAGAAAAAGCGGCAACAGTAATAGGTGCCTCTCTTGCAATAATTCCTCAATGCGGATTTTCTATTATTGCAACATCCTTGTATCTAAGAAGATATTTGACAAAAGGAACGCTTATTGCAATATATCTTGCGACATCAGATGAGGCAATACCTATTCTATTAACACAGCCTGATAAGATTCATTATATCGTTCCGATAATTTCTATTAAACTTTTGATTGCAATAATCGCTGGATATTTGATTGATATTATATTTAAAGATAATAAATATATCCCTATAAAAGAAGAGATTGAAGAACATTCCGGCTGCTGCCACCATTCAATTGATGAAAGACATCCTAAAGAATTAATTATACATCCGGTTAAACATACTTTGAACATATTTGGTTTTATACTTGTTATAACAATACTATTAAACTTCTTTATTAATGTATGTCTTAAGTATCCGTTCGTACATAGTTTCTTCCACAATATTAAGTTTATAGAACCGGTTATAACAGCAATATTAGGCTTAATTCCAAACTGCGCAATATCAGTCGGGTTGACAATGATGTTAATAAACGGAACGTTAAAATTTTCTGCAGTTATGGCAGGATTATTGTCAAACGCAGGTTTAGGCCTGCTGGTATTATTCAAACACCATGAAAATTACAAAGATACTATCAAAATAATATCAATACTTCTCATTATTAGTATTATTTCAGGTTATATTTTACAGATAATTAATTTATAAAGGCAAAACTATGATTGACATAAATACTACAATTCATGCAAAATGGTTTACAACAATTGTTCATATAGCATTTTTCTATGCAGTAATCAGATTATCTAATATTCTGATTGATAAATTTATTACTAAAATAGTTAAATACAAAGATGATTTTGAATTAAAAAAGCAGTTGTTTACCCTCAAATCAATCATAAAATCTATTGCAGACACAATCATTGTAATATTTGCAGTAATGTTTATATTAAATAACCTTGGAATTGATATCCGTCCGATTTTAACTGCTGCCGGAGTTTTGGGTGTTGCAGTCGGTTTCGGAGCAAAGAGATTTTTTGAAGATATAATAACGGGTTTTTCTTTACTTTTAGAAGGGCAAATCAGGGTTGGAGATTATGTCGAAATATCCGGTTATCAGGGTGTTGTCGAAAAAGCTGATATCAAAATGATTAAACTCCGCGACATCAACGGCAGAGTACACTACATCAGAAATGGAATGGTTGATATTGTTACCAATTACACCCGGGATTATTCTTATTATGTATTTGATATCGGGGTTGCCTATAAAGAAAATATTGAATATGTTATAAATGTGTTAAAAGAATTAGGTGAAAATTTCAGAGAGTATTCTGACTGCAAGAATTATATCCTTGAACCTTTGGAAGTACTAGGTTTAGATAAATTTGACGATTCTGCAGTTGTTATAAGAGCACGATTCAAAACCACCCCGATGAAACAGTGGGAAGTCGGACGTTCTTTTAATCTAAGAATAAAAGAACGATTTGATGAATTGGGTATAGAAATTCCGTTTCCGCAGACAACTGTTCATATAGAAAAAAATTAATTGGTTGATTAATACAGCACTTGCTTGTCAGGGCTCAAGAAATCTATAATTAACAGTATTTCTCCCTGGTCACTTATAAACAAAAACTGAAGAATTCATTTACTTCAACTATGAACGTTTAAGTAATGCTATAAAATCCATTAACAAATCAATTTGTTTATCATCAAGCCCGATTAAACGCTTGGTTACAAGTTCGGCTCTATCATTGTCAGGATAAGCATATTGCAATAAATCTATCGGAGTAATGTTGAATGCAGCACAAATTTTATCTATAGTTACAGCTTTTGGCATATGTCTATTATGTTCAAGATTTCTGTAATTATCAGAAGATATACCACACTTTTCGCTAAATTTTTCCTGTGATAAGCCAGTTTTAAGCCTTAAATTCTTAATAGCAATATTTACTAAGTATTGATAACCCATCATTATTCTAGGGTAACTTATAAAATTGTAGAATATAAGTGTCTTACTTTACTAATTTTTATGTAAACTGAAAGGGGGGTTAGCCACACACACACACACACACACACAACAACAACAACAACACGAACCCCACAGGGTATTATAACATGCGTTTTTACGAAATGTTTAATATAATTATCGTTTTTTTTATCGGTTGCAAATTTGGTAAAAAATTAATATAATTATTCTGTGCAAGGAGAGCAATTATGCTTGAAAATGATGATGACAAAAAAAATTTAATTGAAGATTTTGCAAAAAATATTGATAAAGCAAAACTTGCCGGACAAATACAAAGCTACCTAAAAGGCGGCAAAGAAGGAATGTTTAAAGAGAAAAAGTCTGAATTTGAGTATAAAAAAGACATTATTAAAATGTTGTTGGAACGAAAAAAGAACGGACTGTAAATTTTTAAGGAAATTTTATGCTAAAAAAAATACTTATTATCTTTGGAGTGTTTATATATACAACAATGTCTGTATATGCTGCAGAGAACTACATTAATCTTGATGAATTAAATATTCAATCAAATACTCAAATGACTCAGTCTCAGTATAAACAGGCACAAAAAATTATCAGAGAACTTCAAAAAGAAACACCAAAACAGTTTAACCACAACTATGGTCCATTTTTAGCAGCAATATACGATGACAAAGGAAATTTGATTGCAAAGGCGCAAAATAGTGTTATTCCTTCTTGTGATTGCACCAACCATGCAGAAATGAACGCTATAAGACTTGCTCAGAAAAAACTCGGAACTTATGATTTATCAAAATATAATCTGAGTATATACGTAACTGCCGAACCTTGCATAATGTGTGCTGGAGCAATCATGTGGTCAGGCATAAAAAATGTATACTTTAGTGTATATTCAAAAGACGTTGAAAACATAACCGGGTTTGATGAAGGGTACAAACCAAATTGGATTAACCAGTTCAAAAAACGGGGTATAAACGTTTACGGCGGTATTGAACAAGATTTGGGCAAACAAATCCTATCTGAATACGTTCAGGAAGGTAATACCATTTATAAACCGGCTAGAAAATGCAATTAGAAATAATTGTTTAATACTTCCATCCGCGTTTTTTTATTTTTGTATCAAAAACAATATTGTTAATAATTCTTTGGAACTTATTTATTCCATTAATTTCACTTCCGTATTCATTTCTAAATGATTTATCAATTTCACGGGTTTTAGTATTCTGTGTAACCGGTGTAGTTTTGTTTATTTTTACTGAATATCCGCTGCTTTCAAGTAAAAATGATTTTGTATCACCTGCCGGATTTTTACCGGAAATCATACAGTGACTTTTCCATTTCCTTTGATAAATTTGATTAAAACCTTCTTCTTTTAAACCTTTTGCAAAACGATTAAGAGCTTTACCTTGCGGAGTTGCCATATTACGAACTTGTTGTACAAAATTGAAAGGTTTTGTTGCTATTTTGACCATCACATATCTCCTATATTGGGTTACAATAATAGAAAATACCTGAAAAATTTTTTTTGCTAATTATGTTACAAATATTAAGTTATTTGTGTAAACTCCAGCCTCTCTTTACAACTTTCATACTCGTAATTACATTATTTACAAGTTTTTGAAATTTATTGATTCCAGACATTTCATATCCGTTAACGTTTTTAAAGGATTTATCAATTATATGGATCTGTGTATTCTTATCAACTTGCACTTTTCTGTTTAGTTTTCGGGAATAACCACCGCTTGAAAAGATATACGTCTTTGTTGTTCCGCTTTTCTTTTTACCGGTCAAAATAACCCTATCATAACACAACTCTCTTTGATAAAAGTCCTTATAACCGTTTTTTTTCATTCTTTGAGCAAATTGATTGACAATCTGCCCTTGTACTGTAGACATATTACGCAATTTTTGTACCATATTAAGTGGTTTTGTTGTTATTTTGGCCATCACATATCTCCTCTTCTATATTTATTATTAATCGTTGCAATATTATACTAGCAAAAATACAGCATTTTAAAATGCATTTAATAAATGATATTATATTGTGATTTATATAACGATTTAATTATGATTTTTATAACAATTTAATATAAAGAAAATATTAAGTTTTCTAAAAATACGCAGTTATTATTTGACATTAAACTTTTTATAAGTACGATAATTAATAAGTGTAAAAATCACAATATACACAAACAAATTTTTGGAAGTAAATGTTCATACTTTTATAAATTGGTAATAGAAAAAGGAGATTAAAAATGCCAAAAACAACTAAAAACGCAAAAGTTGAAAAATTAGAAAAAGACTTGGCAGCAAGTAATCTTGTTGACAGTCCTGAATCTTTGGAAATTTTAATCCAAAAAGTTCAAAAAGCTCAAAGAATCTTTTCAACATTTTCACAAGAAAAAGTAAATGCAATCTTTAAAGCTGCAGCAACAGCAGCAGATAAAGCACGTATTCCTTTAGCCAGAATGGCTGTTGAAGAAACCGGAATGGGTGTTTTAGAAGACAAGATTATTAAAAACCACTTTGCATCAGAATACATTTACAATAAACACAAAAATGCAAAAACATGCGGTGTTATAAAAGAAGATAAAATTAACGGTATCAAAGTTGTTGCAGAACCTTTAGGTATTATTGCAGGTATTGTTCCTACAACTAACCCTACATCAACTGCAATATTCAAAGCATTAATTGCTTTAAAAACAAGAAACGCAATTATCTTCTCACCTCACCCTAGAGCTACAAAATGTACAATTGCGGCTGCAAAAGTTGTTTTGGAAGCTGCAGTTAAAGCAGGTGCTCCTGAAGATATTATCGGATGGATTGATGTTCCTTCAATTGAATTATCAAGCCAATTAATGAAACATGAATCAATCGCTTGTATCTTGGCAACAGGCGGTCCTGGCATGGTTAAAGCAGCATATTCATCAGGAAACCCTGCATTAGGTGTTGGTCCTGGTAACGCAGCTGCAGTTATTGACGAAACAGCAGATATCAAAATGGCTGTATCTTCAATTCTTATGTCAAAAACTTTCGATAACGGTATGATTTGTGCATCAGAACAATCAGTTGTTGTTGTTGACAAAGTTTACGAAGAGGTTAAGAAAGAATTCTTATACAGAGGTGCTTATCTATTGAATGCTGAAGAAGAAAAGAAAATGATTGCTCTTCCGTTCATTGACCCTAAACGTGGTACAGCACATCCGGCAATTGTTGGTCAACCGGCTCATAAAATTGCAGAGCTTTCCGGATTCAGTATTCCTGATGATGCAAAAGTATTATTGGCAGAAAGACCAAAAGTTGATTGGGAAGATCCGTTCTCAAGAGAAAAATTATCACCAATCTTAACTATGTATAGAGCAAAAGATTTTGAAGATGCTGCAGAACAAGCATACGAACTTATTTCAAAAGGCGGCGCTGGTCACACAGCAGATCTTTACACAGATGCAAGAAGTCAAGAAAGAATTGACAAGTACGCTGAAAAAATGCCTACTTGCAGAGTCTTGATTAACTCACCTTCAGCACAAGGTGGTATTGGTGATTTATACAACTTTAAATTAGAACCGTCACTTTCATTAGGTTGTGGTTCTTGGGGTAAAAACGCAATATCCGGTAACATCGGTGTTGAAAACTTATTGAACTACAAAACCGTTGCTGAAAGGAGAGAAAATATGTTATGGTTCAAAGTTCCTTCTAAAGTTTACTTCAAAAGAGGTGCTGTTGACTTAGCTCTTCGTGAACTTCAAGGTAAAAAACGTGCATTTATCGTAACAGACAGATTCTTATTCGATTCAGGTGCGGTTAATGCTATTATCAATGTATTAGATGAAATCGGTATTGAATATCAAATCTTCTTTGATGTTAAACCTGATCCTACAATTTCTACAATTAACCAAGCGATGGCAATGGTTAAAACATTCGAACCTGATGTTATCATTTCATTAGGCGGTGGTTCTCCAATGGATGCTGCTAAGATTATGTGGTTAATGTATGAACAACCTGATACAAACTTTGAAGATATCTCTATGAGATTTATGGATATCAGAAAGAGAATTTGTTCAATCCCTGAATTAGGTAAGAAAGCAACAATGGTTGCAATTCCTACAACATCAGGTACAGGTTCTGAAGTTACACCGTTTGCTATCATTACTGATGATGAAACTCACGTTAAATACGCAATTGCAGATTATGCATTAACTCCTAACATGGCAATCGTTGACCCTAACTTCGTTGACGGAATGCCTAAAGGCTTAACAGCTGCATCTGGTATTGACGCATTAGTTCACGCAATTGAAGCGTATGTATCTTGTATGGCTACAAACTTTACAAATTCAAACGCTTTAGAAGCAACTAAATTAATCTTCAGATACTTAGAAAGAAGCTATTCAGAAGGCGCTAACGATCCTATCGCAAGAGAAAAAATGCACTATGCTGCAACAATCGCAGGTATGGCATTTGCTAACTCATTCTTAGGATTATGCCACTCTATGGCTCACAAACTTGGTGCTATGTATCACGTTCCACACGGGGTTGCTAACGCTTTATTAATCAGACAAATTATTAAATTCAATTCGTCTGACAGACCTAAGAAACAAGCAATCTTCCCTCAATACAAGTTCCCTTGCGCTAAAACTAAATATGCACAAATCGCTGATGAACTTGGTTTAGGCGGAAAGAACGATGATGAAAAAGTTGAACTGTTAATCAAGGCAGTTGATGAATTAATGACTAAAGTTAACTTACCAAAATCTATCAAAGAATTTGGTATTGACGAAAAAGAATTCTTCGCTAACCTTGATGAATTAGTTGAATTGGCATACGATGACCAATGCACAGGTGCAAACCCTGTATATCCATTAATGGAACAAATTAAACAACTTTATACAGATGCTTATAACGGTATTGTATAAAACTTGTAATATTGAGCAAGGAGTATTAACTCCTTGCTCTTTTTAACGAAGAAGAGATAAAATAACAATGATTGATAGATTTTCAAACAAAGTAATAAGCCGATTAACTTTATACCATTGTGTTCTGGTTGATTATATCGAACAGGGGATTAATTTTGTTTCAAGTACAAAATTATCAAAATTATTGAATATTGATGATTCTCAGATTCGAAAAGATATAAAATTACTTGATTACAAAGGTAAATGCAAAGTTGGATATTCGGTAAAAGACTTAAAAGAAATTATCGAAAAACGATTAACATTCAGCAAAAACAAGGACGTTTTTATTGTCGGAGCCGGAAATTTAGGCTTAGCTCTGGCTAAAAATGATAACTTTGATTACTACGGGTTTAATATTCTTGCTTTGTTTGACAGTAACGATTTGAAAACCGGAATCAGTATTGATGAAAAACAAATTTTTCATATAAGCAAGCTCCCTGATTTAGCACAAAGGCTGGGGGTTAAAATTGCAATTTTGACAGTCCCGCATTCTCAGGCGCAAAAAGCAGCTAACTTTTTAATTGATTCCGGAATAAAATATATTTGGAACTTTACTCAATGTATACTGGATGTTCCGGAAGGTATACACGTATGGAATGAAAACCTTATCGGGCATTTCCTGCAATTAACTATTGACGATACACAAATTGAAAGCTAAAATTAAATTATTATGAACGAGATAAAAATTTGTATGGGCAGCTCTTGTTTTGCAAGAGGCAATGATGAAAACATAGAAACACTTGAAAATTATATAAACGAACATCAGCTGGATGCTAATATAGAATTAATCGGATTAAGATGTACAAATAAATGTGATAAAGGTCCGGTTATAATAATTAACGGTAAAGAGTATAATAATATACACTATCTGGAACTAAAAAAAATACTAGAGGAATTACCGCATGGGCAATAAACTTTCACCTGTCTACACGTTAAAAAATGAATGTCACGACTGTTATAAATGTGTTAGAGAATGTTATGTAAAATCAATTCAAATCAAAGACGGGAGTGCATCAGTTTTAGCGGATAGGTGTATAGCTTGCGGTCACTGTGTTACGGTGTGTCCATCAAATGCAAAACGTATCAGATACGACGTTGATAAAGTAAAAGCATTATTTGCAGCAAAAGAAAAAGTAATAGTGTCACTTGCTCCAAGCTGGATAAGTATTTTTGATTATACAAAACCTCAAATGATTACCCTGTTAAAAGCTCTGGGCTTTTATGGCGTAAGTGAAACAGCTCTTGGTGCACAGGAAGTATCAATCGAAGTTGCTAAACTTTTAAAAGAGAAAGAAACAGGACTTTTTATTTCAAGTGCCTGCCCTGTAATTGTTGATTATATAAGATACTATAGACCTGAATTTGCAAAATATATTACACCTGTTGCATCTCCCGCACTAACTCATGCAAAAATGCTGAAAGAAAAATACGGTGAAGATATCGGTATTGTATTTATCGGACCTTGTATCGCAAAGAAAAATGAATCAGATGTACGAAATGACTTAATTGATGTTGCGTTAACGTTTGACGAATTAAATTACTGGGTAAAAGAGTCATACATTGATTTGTCAAAACTTGAAATTGATCCTGATGAAACATTTATTCCGGAAAGTGCAAATGAAGGAGCACTTTATCCTATATTAGGCGGAATGAATGAAACCCTGAAATATATCGGGATTGAAGACGATGTACAGCTTGTAGATATTTGTACGCTTCATAGTCTTGATAAGGCATTAAACGGGTTAAAACCGGATAAACTGGAAGAAAAAATATTTGTTGAAGTATTAGGATGCGATGGCGGCTGTATAAACGGCCCTGGTATAAGTTTATGCAAATCAACACTTTTAAAAACGTCTAATGTTTTAAATAACTTCCAAAAACGTGATGAAATTCCGACGGAACCTAAAACCGTTGTAAATATTGAATATGAAGGCAAAGCACAGGAAAAGAAAGAATTTCCGCTTGAAGATATCATCAAAACAATGGAGAGAATCGGAAAGCATAAAGAAGAAGACGAACTCAATTGCGGCGGATGCGGATTCCAGACTTGCAGAGAACTTGCTCAGGCAATTCTGGCAGGCGAAGCAGAACCTTCTATGTGTGTTTCATATATGAGAAAAATTGCACTTAGAAAAGCTGCTGCAATGCTGAGATGCATGCCATCTGCAATGGTTATGATAGACAACCAGAATAAAATTCTTGAATCAAATGATGCCTTTATGAAGATGTTCTGCGGTGACATGTATGAGATTTTTGCAGAACGTCCGGAAGGAATAAACGGAGCAGACATTGACAGAATTATACCGTTTGCCGATTTACTTAAAACGGCATTAAAAACCGGAAAAGATACACATAAAGAACATTATATATGTGGAAACAAATTGTACGATATAAACGTCTTTATTATTGAAGAAAACGAAATTGTCGGAGCAATTATTACTGACGTTACACAATCAGAATTAAACCGTGAAAAGATTGCAGAAAGAGCGAAACAGGTTATCAGTAAAAATATTGCCAAAGTTCAGGAAATTGCCATATTGCTTGGGGAACATATGGTAGAAACCGAACTGTTATTGAGTACAATTGCAGACGATTATTCGGAAGATACTAAAGAGGAACAATAAATATGTTTATTGATATTTATTGTACACAAGAAAAAAAATATAACCAGAATACGTACGGGGACTATTTTGTTTCAAAACGTGATCCTGAAACAGATAGACTTTTGGCCGTTTTATCCGATGGATTGGGCAGCGGCATTAAAGCAAATATTCTTGCAAGTATGACTGCAACAATGCTTTTAAAATTTATTGAAGCAGATTCTGATGTAAGAAAAGCCTGCGAAATTATGATGAATTCTCTCCCTGTATGCCAAAAACGTAAGATTAGTTATTCAACATTCTCCGTAATAAATTGCAATTCAGAAGGAGTTACAAAAATTGTAGAAGAAGGAAATCCGCAATTCTTATGGATTCGAAACAATGAATTAATGGAGCCGGAGTGCAATATTATAACATCTGAAACTTTCAAAAATAGAAAAATGCATGTTTACAAAATCCAACTTAAAGAAGGTGACAGACTGATATTTTGTTCAGACGGAGTAACTCAATCAGGACTTGGCACAGACCGATTTAAACTAGGGTTGAGAAGAAAAGGATTAGTAGATGCGGTATTACATAAATTAAAAGACGATATGTTTATATCAAGCCGAGATTTATCAAAATTTATTGTAGAATTTGCATGTTCTCTTGAACCTGACAGAAAAGCAAAAGATGATGTTTCTGCCGTTTGTATCCACTGCAGAACACCTAGAAAGTCAATGGTATTCACAGGACCTCCTTATCATATGGAAAAGGATAACTATTACGCAAACGTTTTTAAAAACTTTGATGGTAAAAAAGCCATAAGCGGCGGTACAACTGCAAATCTCATTTCACGTGAATTAAACATTCCTATAGAAACTCCTGTTTCAAGAAACATCGGAAAACTTCCTTCTATATCTTATATGGAAGGTGTGGATTTAGTAACCGAAGGAATTCTTACGCTAACCAGAACGTATGAATATTTGGAAGACGAAAACGAAATACAGGATGATGCAGCAGGTGATCTGGTAAAATTTTTGCTCGAAAGCGACTGTATAATATTTATGGTTGGAGCAAAGCTGAATCAGGCACATTATGATCCAAATCTGCCGATAGAAATTGAAATCAGAAAGAATATTATCAAAAAAATTGCAAAAGTTTTGGAAGATAAATATGTAAAAAAGGTTACAATACAGTTTATGTAGTGTATAATAATAAATAAAAGTATAAAAAGTATAAATAAGGAAGAAGAAATGGCGAAAGTAAGTGTAAAAATTTGTATGGGAACAACCTGTTTTGTGATGGGTTCATCTCAGTTACAAGACTTAGTTGATATAGTAAAGAAAAAATATGGTGAAGATGTAGAAGTATCAGGAAGTACATGCTTAAATCATTGTACTCATAGTTCAGAATATTCTAAAGCACCTTATGTTATGGTTGATGATACAGTTATTCAAGAAGCTACTATAGATAAGGTTTTACAAGAAATAGATAGGAAGTTAAGCTAAAATGGGAAATAATAATAGTCAGTCAATTCACTTAAAAAAAGAAATATTAGCCAGAATTATAGAAGCATTTTTATCAGACAATTTTGAAGAAAAAACACGATTAATACCGTATGATATGCGTCCAAAAGGAGCAGATGTTCCGTACAGATGCTGTATATATAAAGAACGTGCAATATTAAAAGAAAGAGTAAAAGCAGGTTTAGGTTTTTCTTTAGAAGATGATGATGAAACAAAATTATTATCAGATTTTGCAAAAGAAGCGCTAGAGAGAGAAAAACCTGATGAGCATCCGTTAACAGTTTTGGATGCTGCTTGTGCAGGCTGTGTACCGAGTCGTATTTATGTAACAGATTTATGTAAAGGCTGTGTTGCAAGACCTTGTCAATCAGCTTGTAAATTCGGTGCA
The DNA here is from genome assembly GCA_944324855.1 of Candidatus Gastranaerophilales bacterium. GTDB lineage: Bacteria > Cyanobacteriota > Vampirovibrionia > Gastranaerophilales > Gastranaerophilaceae > UMGS1585. The sequence goes on from CALUXY010000019.1 coordinate 15,246, forward strand.
ATAGAAATGGTTGACGGCAAATCAAAAATAGACGGCAGCAAATGTAAGAGCTGTAAAATGTGTATGAATGCCTGTCCGTATAACGCTATTGTAAAACTTGCCGTTCCTTGTGAAGATGCTTGCCCTGTCGGAGCTATTCAAAAAGATGCTAACGGGATTACAAGAATAGATTTTGAACAGTGTATTTCTTGCGGAAAATGCGTTGCAGCATGCCCGTTTGGAGCTGTTCATGAAAAAAGTCAGATTATAGATATTTTAAAACATATCAAATCTCATGATAAAAAAGTTATTGCAATGATTGCACCATCAATTGTCGGACAGCTGCCTGGAAATATTTATCAATTAAAAACCGCAATTAAAAAAGCCGGATTTGATGATGTATATGAAGTAGCCCAAGGTGCGGACGTTACAACAGTAAACGAAGCAGAAGAATTTGAAGAAAGAATGGAAAACGGAGCTCCGTTTATGACAACATCTTGCTGTGCAGGATATAACCAGTTTGTAAAAAAACATTTGCCTGAACTGCAAGAATTTAAATCAACAACAGAAACACCATTGTATTACATTGCAGAAATCGTTAAGAAACTGTATCCGGATGCAATAACTGTATTTGTAAGTCCTTGTGTTGCTAAACGCAAAGAATCAATGGAAAACCCTAATGTTGATTATGTAATGACGTATGAAGAACTGGGAGCATTGTTTATTGCAAAACGCATTGAAATTACTGAATGTGAAGAAGAAAAATTTGATACAGAAAGCTCTAAACAGGGACGTAATTTTGGTGTAACAACAGGAGTTGCGGAAGCAGTGAAATCGGTTGCAAAAAATCCTGACGTGGTTAAACCTTATATAATAAGCGGTTTGACTAAGGATACCGTGAAAGAACTTAAGAAATTTACCAAAGATAAAAGCTGCCCGGGATGTAACCTGGTTGAAGTTATGTGCTGTGAAGGCGGATGTATCGGCGGTAATGCAACAATTAATATACCGAGAGTCGCAAGAAAAGAACTTAAGACTTTACTTGATGAAAGCAAAAACCTTGAGAGAAAAGAATAATCTTTTCTTAAACAAAACGGTTGACAGCCGGTAGAAATACCAGATAATAAGAGGATAACTAAAAAGTTATCCTCTTATTTTAATTAGAAATATTGTCTATATTTGAATACTTTTTTATGATAGATTTAATAATATGAAAAAGATTGCGTTAATAAGTCACGGATGTGCAAAAAATTTAGTAGATTCAGAATTGATGCTGGGCCTTTTGGCTCAAAACGGGTATGAAATTACTCTAAACGAAAATGAATCGGATATCGTTATTGTAAATACTTGTTCATTTATTAATGATGCAGAAAGAGAATCAATCCATTCTATTTTAGAAATGACCGAAGAAGGGAAAAAAGTTATTGTAACAGGATGCCTTCCGCAAAAACACAAAACAGAGCTTAAAGAAGCTATCCCCGAAATTGCCGGCATGATAGGTCCGTCAGATATTGAAAAACTTATTGACGTTATAAAAAATATTGACAACGGGTACGTAAATGATGTTTCTGATAATCCGAACTATATTTACCCGGAAAATATTGAACGCCAGCAAATAACAGTAGGTGCAAGTTCCTATCTCAAAATTGCTGACGGCTGTAATTATCGCTGCGGCTACTGTGTAATTCCCTATTTGAGAGGTGATTATCACTCAAGGAGTATTGATAATATTGTTGCAGAAGCAAAACATCTTGTAAAAAAAGGAGTTAATGAAATCATTCTAATAGCTCAGGATACTACATATTATGGCGTTGACTTGTACGGTAAGCCAATGTTAAAAGAACTGTTAGAAGAATTAAATAAAATTGAAAATCTCTGCTGGATAAGAATTATGTATGCTTATCCAACTATGATGACAGATGATTTATTGGATACCATTGCAAAACTTGATAAAGTAGTAAAATATTTAGATATCCCGCTGCAGCACTCTCATCCGGATATCTTAAAATCAATGAACAGACCATCATTTGATTATAGAGAACTTATACAAAATATCAGAAACAGAATTCCAAACATTGCTATAAGAACTGCATTTATTGTCGGATACCCAGGAGAAACAGAAGAACAGTTTGAACACTTATATAATTTTGTTAAAGATATGAAATTTAATAAAATGGGCGTTTTTAAATATTCACGTGAAAAAGGTACTCCGTCATATAAACTAAGACCGCTCGTTCCTAAAAAAATAATGAATGAACGATATAAAAAGCTCATGATACTGCAACAAGGTATATCAAAAGAAATTAATAAAAGTTTTATCGGCAAAACGCTTGACTGTATTATAGAAAGCTATACAGATGACGGTATGGTAATTGCAAGAAGCCAATATGATGCACCTGAAGTTGATGGAGTTGTTTATATTAAAACAGACAAGTCAGTTGTCCCAGGTGATATTGAACAAGTAAAGATAACTGATTGCTACGAATATGATTTAATCGGAGAGATTATTTCTTAATAGCTTTATCTAAACCGGCTTTTTTAGTTAGATGATAAATTTTCATAGAATCTGCAGCTAATTTTTGTTCTAGTTCAACAATCTTCAAACTGTCCCTTATTCTTTGTTCTCCGGCATGGTATGCCCAATTTGCATCCATTCTTGGATCAATTGGTCTGTTTTTACCTGAATTCATCATATGACCTATTGTGAAAGAACAAGTCATCATAAAAATTCCCGGAATTACTTTTTTAGCTAAAGCCCAAGATTTCTTAACAACAAATTTTGCTGCGGGTTTTACTTTTTCCTTAAGGTGTAAATTGTTTAAATTATTTAAATTATTGCGGGATATATTCATTGTAAGACATCCTTTCTGGTTGTTTAATAACCATCAAACAAAAAATTTGCTAGTTCTATTACAAAATGTTACATATTGTATAATTTTAAAAATCTGTGGATAATTATATTAAGGAGTTGAGAAATGTTAATTACGGATTCAATAAAACCACCTCGTGTATCAGTTGTTTTACCTGTATATAACACAGAAGGTTACCTCAGACAGTGTCTTGATAGTTTATTAGCACAAACATTTGATGATATTGAAATAGTTTGTGTCAATGACGGTTCAACAGACAAATCTTTAAAAATTATAGAAGAATACCTAAAAAAAGATGATCGTGTAAAACTTGTAACCCAGGAACACCAAGGAAGAGCCGCTGCACGTAATAAAGGCAGATACCTGGCAAGAGGAGAGTATATATGTTTTATGAACAGCTCTGATTATGCAAAACCGGACATGATTGATAAACTCTACCAAAACGCCAAAGAGTATGAATCAGATATTTCAATGTGTACAGTTACATTACTTGATAAAACAACAATGGAATTTAAGGATGATAACTTTTCTCTTGACTTTTTTTCGGAAGATTACAATGAAAGAAGTTTTTCTCCGCAAGAAACATACGAATTTATGTTTAAAATCAATGTAAACTCAATTAATAAACTGTTTAGACGTGAATTTTTAGAGAAAAATAATATTGTATTTTTGAATAGTATCCATTATGAAGAATATTTATTCTTTACACAGGCATATATAACAGCTGCTAATATAAGCATTCTGAGAAACCCTTTAATCGTACACAGAATTAATGAAACAAATTCAAAGAAAGAAGATTCTAAAAAATTGGATTTGTTTGCTGTAATGAAACTGATAAAAGAATTTCTTCTAAGAAAAAAATTATATAAAGAATTAAAATACCATTTTGAAAAAGCAAAACGAAATATTCTTGTTGATTTTTATAAAACAATTAAATCTCACCGAGTAAAATTTATATACAGATTTAAACTCTTTTTTGAATATCCATTCCAAAAAATTGATACTAAATAATTAAGTACACTATACTAATGGTATAGTAACAATTTTTCAGACTAATTAATTATATTTTAAAATTTTACGATATTATTGCGATTCAACCTATAATAAGACTGGCATTATTTCTAACTTTTGTATAAGCCTTATAATCCTCTAAAATGATGATTACCAAAATTTTTGCTATGCTATCCTAGATGTGTGAAACACTAGAAGTAAAGAAAGGATATAATCCTATGGGAATAAGAGCAATAGGAGCAAACATAGCACATAAAGTTGCGTCGCCGTTTACTCGCAAATCAACATCTACAAATCCATTTGAAAATAATAGTTTTTCAGGCAGAGTATTTAAAGGAAGCGTTCTTCCATTTGCAGACGTATTTCAATCAAATAAAGTGAAAGAAGCAAGCAAATTAAAAATGATGTCTGCATCAGTTGTATCCGCAATATCAAATTTCGGACACAAAATATCACAACCTATTGTTAATTTTGCAAAAAATGTTAAAGCCGGTATTAATAATACTATTGCAGCAGTAAAAGCATTACCACAAAAAGTTAACGAAATCGGTAAAAATTTCTCTCAAAAAATATCAGAATCATTACATATTGATAAATTACACAAAGAAGAAGCTAAGGATGGCGTAAAAATCTTAAATATGAGAGAAATAAATACAAAAGCCTCTATTGCAGATTTAAAATCTACATGGTTGGAAGAAAATAAATTAGAACTGGCAAAAAATACTTCTAAGGAGGCTGCATAATGAACAAAAAAATAAAAAAAATTATTGAAACATTAGGTAAACATGAAGATAATGAATCAATTGCAGTATTAGAAGAATTGGGTACTAATTCTCAAGATGATGAAATCAGAGAATTAACTTCTCAAGTACTTGTACGCAAGAATATACATGATGCCCTTAAAGTTGTTATTATAAATAAGGGCAAAGGTATTAATGATATGAGTCCTGTTGTTGCAATGTCAACAATCAACGAAATATTAAATTTGGAAAATAAATCAGAAGCTATTAAAATTTTAGACGATACGATTAATATGCATTCGGATGAAGAAGTGAGAGAAAATGCTCGCTCAGTAAAATCTTTATTATCTTTAAGCTAGTATTTCAAATCAAAAATACAAAAGCCAAAGAGGATGACAGTTTGTCATCCTCTTTAAATTTATTCTTTAACTGCACCTTTTAAAATATCGTTTATCAGATATTTCTTTTCCAATAAGAATATTATTATTGTAGGAATAGCGCAAACAACAGAACAGGCAAACAAATCTCCCCACATCGTAATTTCACGATAACTTCCTTTAAAAATAGCAAGTCCCAAAGGTAATGTTCTCATAGACTCAGAATTTGTTACGATTAATGGCCAGATAAAACTATTCCAGGAAGTTATAAATGTAAATATTGCAAGAGTTGCAACTGCCGGTAATGCCAAAGGCATAGCAATTTTAAAAAACATTTGAAACCTGTTACACCCATCTATTGTTGCGGCATCTTCAAGCTCTTTAGAAAAACCCAGAAAGTATTGTCGCATCATAAATACACCAAATCCGCCAAATATCCCTGGAAGTATAAGTGCTTGATAAGTATCAACAAGATGCAATTCACGCATCAGGAAAAATAACGGTACTATATTTACTTGCGGAGGAATAAACATTGTTATAAGAAAGATAAAAAATATAATATCTCGTCCTTTAAAATTCATTCTGGCAAACGCATATCCGGCAAGTGTGGAAAACAAAATCTGTCCTGCTGTTGTGAATATAGCAACAATAAGACTGTTAATAAAATATTTTGTTACCGGAATTGAATTAAAAACGTTATGATAATTTAATAGTGTAAATTTAAACCCATTAAAAGACAGACTGTTATCATTAGACAAGGAAAGAATAACCATTACAGCAAAAGGTAATAGCATTCCTACGGCCGTCAATATTAATATTGTATGTAATAATATTTTCTTCAATTTCATATAAAAAATTTTAACATAATTTTAGTATTAATATTTGATTTTCGGATAAATTAATTAATATATAATATATATGATGAAAAAAATAATATCTTTAATTTTTATATTAATTTTGGGTATATTCCAAACAGTATCCGCGGATCCTGAACTTAGAGATTACGACGGTATAGAAGTTCCTGAAGGTACCTTCATTCAGGTTATATCCTTACAGGAATTCTCAACTCTTAATTCTGATGAAACAACACCTTTAAAATTTGTATCAACAAATGATATTTTTATGTTTGACACCAATGTAATTCCTAAAGGTACAATATTTTTTGGCAAGATAGAAAAAAAGAATGAGCCAATAATTGGAACAAATGCATCAATGGTCGTCAGAATTACTAAAATGCGTTTTGAAGACGGATACGAAAATCCGTTATTTGCATATATTTATACAAATAACGGCTGCTTAATCGGTGGAGAAATGACAGCACCTGCAACATACGATAAAATTCCTCATTATCATAAAGGTATATGCAGACATTATGTTGGTGTTTTACGATGGGTTCCGGGACCTACCCGCGCCATGGGAGAACATACATCTGTTGCATCAGGAGCACAAATGCTCATTGTATTAAAAGGACCGGCATATATAACTCATCATTGCCAATATTAATTATTAAACAACTACGCAAAGCAATAATAAATAATTTTGATATATTTACAAATTTCACAAAGTATTATATAATACTTTGATATTGTTGGAGAATTTGTATGAAAAAAGTATTTGCATTCGACTTAGGAAAAGCCAGTATCGGCTATTGTGTCAGAGAAGATTTTAATATCAAAGAAGCAGGTTCAATAATTATTGATAAAGAACACGCAGAAGTTGTCAGTAACAGAGACCGACGACGAGCAGCAAAAACTATATGCGCACATAAAGAACGCGAAAAGTTCTTTAATATAATATGGAAAGAATGTGGTCTTGAACCTCTTGATAAAGAAGATTCCAAATTCAAAAAAGAATTTGGAAAAACTGATGATAAAACTATTTACAATTCCACCCTTTTAAGAATTGCACTTATTCAAGGGAAAAAGTTAGAATCATGGCAAATTTATAAAGCAATTCACTCCGCTATTCAGAGAAGAGGATATGACAGTAACCTTCCTTGGGCAAATGCTAATTCTAAATCAAAAGATGATGAAGAAAATGAAAAATTAACAACAAAATACACACAGGAAAATAATATTGAACTAATTAATAATGATAGATACAAGTATCCTTGTTATTATGATGCAGTAAGATTAGGTTTATGGAACGAGAATCAACCAGATGAATTTAAAAATTGTATTCCTCAAGATAAAGTTATAAAAGTTAGAACAACAGGACTTGTTGCGCCAAGATTTTTAGTAGAAAAAGAATTAACAAAATTATGGGAAGAAGCTCAGAAACAATTACAGGAATTAAATAAAATAACTACAGAATATTTCTTATATGGGGAATACGAACAAGCATATGGTTCGTATACGAAAAAAGAATTTAAGCCGTTTAGAGGAACTTTTCGAGATTGGCAAGGTGTTTTAGGGCAGAAAATTCCGAGATTTGATAACCGTATAATAATGAAGTGTAAACTCCTACCTAAAAGAAATGTTTCAAAAGCTGCAACTATTGAGAATATTATATTTACACTTGCAATGAAGCTTAAAAATCTTAGACTTAATACAATAGATACAGCTCTTGGGGAAGATAAAAGAAAATTAAGCCCTGCAGAAATCCGAGAAATTATAGAATCAAAAAGAAAAAAAGATAATTGGGATGAAAAAATATTAACAATCAAAGAGGGGAAAAATCCAACATTTACTATAACCAAAACAGATATTGAAGCAGTCATTGGAAAGAAAAGTATTGTTGATAAACTAGAAACATTAAAAGCAAATATTTCAGGCCGTTCAAGCTTTTGTAGAAGAGCTTGTGCTATTATGAATAAGATTATACTTTCAGGTGAACTGTATCCTTTAGATATGGATATTGCTGAATTTGTTGATAGAGATAGTTCTCCTGATGGTATTACAGAAGAAGAAATAAGAGAAATGTTATCTAAAATTGGGGATTGGAATAATTTATATATTCCTGACAATAGAAATGAATTGAGAAATATAACTTTAACAACAAGAGAAGAAACTGATATAGTTATCGGTAATATCACCAATCCTATAGTCCGTAACAGACTTCAAGTATTCAGAGATTTACTGCTTAAACTTAAGGCGGAATATGGAACTCCTGATGAAGTTATATTTGAATTCGTCAGAGATGGTGCGGATAATTCTCTTATGCCGGGTAAAAAAGCAAACGACATATTAAAACATCAGAAAGAGCAAGAAAAACAAAATGAACAATTAGTAAAAGAATTAAAAGAAGCTGATGCATATTCTGCTGTCAACTTTGATAAATATAAATTATTAAAAATGCAGAATATGCAATGTGTTTACTCCGGGAATCCAATTGGAATAAATGATTTACCAAAATGTGAAATAGATCACATTTTCCCTCGTACAATGGGTGGTAATGATGCGCTTTATAACAGGGTTTTGTGTTATGCAATAGAAAATCAAAACAAATCAGGAAGAACACCTTATGAATGGCTGCATAATAACGAAGCAAGATGGGGAGAATATTTCCAACGATTAACCGGTATAAAATCTAAACTCGGTAAAAAGAAATTTGAACTTTTAACAAGCAAGCCGGAGGATTGTGCAAAAATTATCGAAAGTTATAACGGCTTGGCAGAAACTGCACAAATCGCAAGAGTTGCACAAACTTTAACATCATTAGTTTTTGGCTGGGGAATGCAGACAAAAGGTGACTTCAGACATATTTTTGTTAATAACGGCTCATCTACTTTTGCAATCAGAAGAAAATACGGATTGAATAAAATTCTTGGCGATGATATTAAGAAAAATCGTGAAAATGATAAGCACCACGCATTGGATGCCATTTGTATTAGTTTTTCTCGTGATTATAAATACGATGAAGAAAAGAAAACCGATATTATAAAAGGGTTTACTTATGGTATGGTAAAAGATGCGATTGATAAGATAATACCTTATCCTTATGCAAATGATAAACCGTTTAAAGGAAATACAAGACCGTTAGAAACAATTTACGGTTATCGAAAATACGGAGAAAAAAGTTATATCACAAACAGGGTTCCGATTAGCACAATAGAACAAAAAGAAACCAAAATAAAAAGTATTGTTGATGAAGTTATTAAAAATGACTTGTTAGATAAGCTATCCCAAAATATGGATAAAAAAGAGTGGGAGCAAATGCTAGACACCTATATCCATCCAAAGAAACAAACAAGAGTTAAAAAAGTTATGATAATAGTATCAGAAGGAACACCTGAATATGATTCAAACGGAAGAATGCGAATAGGCGAGTACTCAGACTTTGGAACCAAAGGTGTCAAAAACCAATTTAAACATTCAAAAGGGCATAAAGGACAGATTCTTTATTACAATGAAAAAGGAAAAATAAAGGTTATGCCTGTTTACGCCAATAAGAAAACTCAGGATGTGAAAGATAAACTAATCAATATGGGCTGTAAACTCTATAATAAAGGAGAAATGTTTTATTCAGGCTGCCTATTGAATATTCCGAAAGACTTCAAAGCCGGTTCAAATACTTATCCTGCAGGAATTTATAAGTTGAGAACGATTAAAAGTGATGGAAAAATCAAATTAGAGAATTCTGAAGGGAAAGAAATAAATTCTAGTGCTGTTTACTTAACAGAAGCAAATTTTTCTAAATATAAAAGTTGATTATTTAATATATTTTATTAAATAAAGCGTATGAGTTTTCATATACTACATTTAACAACTTCAAATATTTCTTTGTACTGCGAAAAAGGGTTTCTTTTCTGCAGATTTGAAGATGGACACGAAAACAAACTGCCTATTGATGATTTGAGAGCAATTATTGTTGCAACACATCAAGTGACATTTACGAATTCTTGCCTTGCAAGATTATTAGAGAACAATATTGTTATTTTGCACTGCAACGATAAGTACAAACCAACCGGATGGTCAGCAGGTCTTGATAGAGTCGTTAGAACAAAAGCATTCTATAACCAGATTAAACAGGATGAAGATTTATATAACAAATTGTGGAAAAAATTGTTACGTGCAAAGATTAATAATCAATCTGCCAATTTGGATAATATAGGATGTCAAAATCATAATTTAGAAAAACTAATAAACAAACCTCTGGCGAATGAAGCGAATATTGCAAAACAGTATTGGAATAAGTATTTTGAAATTCTTGATGTGGCGATTACAAGAGAGCATAAAAATGCGGAAACATTTGAAAATGCTTGTCTAAACTATGGCTATGCGGTTATTTCTACATTAATTTACCGATCTGTATTAATACACGGACTCTGTCCAAATCTAGGAATACATCATAAAGAGAAATATGACAGTATTCCTCTGATATATGACCTTGTTGAACCATTTAGAGCCGTGATTGATTTTTATTTGTATAAATTTATAAAAAATGATGATATTGAACATAACCACAAAGAATGGTGCAGGTATTTAGCAGATTGTATGCAGAGTTATAGACTAAAGTATAAAGGAAAAAATTTTAAAATCATTGATTATGTTGATTTATATATAGAAACCTTGACAAGAGCGTTTATTCAATTAAACGCTGATGAATTAATTACTCCGAATATTCAAGAAATGATCTGTCAGAGGGATAGAGTATGAGGAGTAAATATCGTATGGGATGGCTGTTTGTAAGTTTTGATTTACCTGTCGTTGACAAAGAAGATATGCGTCTTGCCAATACATTTAGAAAAGACTTATTAAAAATGGGATATTACATGCTCCAAAATTCAATGTATGTCAAAGCTTGCGTCACTTATGAAAAAACAGACCAATACATAAAACAAGTAAAAATGGCAGCACCCGCAACAGGGTGTATACATATATTTTTTATAACGGATATTCAATGGAGTAAATCCGTTTGTATTGAAAAGGCAGATTATAAAAAATCAAAATACAAAAAAGAATTAGGCGAAGATATGCCAAAACAAATGACATTTTGGTAATTTTGTCATATAATACTTGTATGGTATTTAGTTTTTAAAGGTTTAGAGAATGAGATTATTCGTACAATGTAGAGGAATTAACTATTCTCTGTTCAATTCTGATTGGACTGATAATTCTAAATATATTACTCAATTATTATATCATATTTATCCTAGTTTGTATATCCTATTATAACATATTTGAAATTATCAGTAAATCAAAACCGTCGATACGTTGCCGGATTCAACAAATAATTATAACATATTTGAAATTATCAGTAAATCAAAACATTGAAGATGATCCGAATATTTCAAGCACAATTATAACATATTTGAAATTATCAGTAAATCAAAACAACTGCTTGCTGTTGTGCAATAATAGACTATTATAACATATTTGAAATTATCAGTAAATCAAAACATTTCTGAACCACGGATAGAATATTGTCTGATTATAACATATTTGAAATTATCAGTAAATCAAAACATTAGCGAACATTGTCCAGACAAAATTTTTATTATAACATATTTGAAATTATCAGTAAATCAAAACTATAGTCGCATGAATGAGGAATTGCAACAGATTATAACATATTTGAAATTATCAGTAAATCAAAACGAATTGAGACGGGATAACGATTATATCCTCATTATAACATATTTGAAATTATCAGTAAATCAAAACGCCTGTGCAATCTGACCGATAACGTTTAAAATTATAACATATTTGAAATTATCAGTAAATCAAAACTATTAATTTCTTGGCTTGTTGGTTTAGGTATTATAACATATTTGAAATTATCAGTAAATCAAAACAAAATTGAACTAAAAGCTAACAATTTCTACATTATAACATATTTGAAATTATCAGTAAATCAAAACACACTTACAGCAGAAGAACTGGCCGTTATAATTATAACATATTTGAAATTATCAGTAAATCAAAACGCAGATGTAGCAGTAAAAGTAGATTTGACTATTATAACATATTTGAAATTATCAGTAAATCAAAACCCGCTAGGCGCTACTCTTTGGGCTTCAAGTATTATAACATATTTGAAATTATCAGTAAATCAAAACAATACATATTGAGTTGCCGTAGTTATTTAATTATAACATATTTGAAATTATCAGTAAATCAAAACTATAAATACCAATTATGCTATATTGGTTAAATTATAACATATTTGAAATTATCAGTAAATCAAAACAAGTCTGCGACATCGGAACAGCATTATACATTATAACATATTTGAAATTATCAGTAAATCAAAACTAATTGCCATTATTATTAATTCTATCTATTATTATAACATATTTGAAATTATCAGTAAATCAAAACAAGTCTGTAATAAACCCCGTCAGGGTATTTATTATAACATATTTGAAATTATCAGTAAATCAAAACTGTTTTGCAACGTTTGCGGAAGAGCCGGAAATTATAACATATTTGAAATTATCAGTAAATCAAAACGAACAGCTCGTCGGAGATGAGCCGCGGCACATTATAACATATTTGAAATTATCAGTAAATCAAAACGCAATTACGCAGGATTTTGCGTTTAAATTTATTATAACATATTTGAAATTATCAGTAAATCAAAACTGCAAGTGACTTGGTGAATGAAATTCATGCATTATAACATATTTGAAATTATCAGTAAATCAAAACTTCAAAATCGGTTTCTTATAAAATATTTACATTATAACATATTTGAAATTATCAGTAAATCAAAACTAGTTGCGTTTTCATTTCGTCAAGCTGTGCATTATAACATATTTGAAATTATCAGTAAATCAAAACAACTAGTACCAGCAGTAGCACCTAATATACATTATAACATATTTGAAATTATCAGTAAATCAAAACATGCTTTCATTGTAAATCAGAAGTTTTCTGATTATAACATATTTGAAATTATCAGTAAATCAAAACAAACCTTGACGAGTAGCATTGTACCTATTCATTATAACATATTTGAAATTATCAGTAAATCAAAACAACCCAGTAGAATTAACTATTTTATTAAAATTATAACATAT
>CALUXY010000020.1 GCA_944324855.1 Candidatus Gastranaerophilales bacterium
ATGTCTCCTTTTTATTCTTCTAATGTTAAGAAAAAACAATTTTTGTCACCGAATTACGTAACATATACAGTCCTGAACGAATGTGAAGGAGCGCATTGTCGAACGTATCGGAATTTCTTAGTCACTTGTTTAAAAGATTACTTCGTTGGGGGTAAATAATATAATTTTAATTTTTACATTTATCCCGACTCGTAATGACAAAAAGTCTTTTACCCCGATTCACTATTCACTCTTCATAAAAAATTAATCTAATGGCCTATAAATATCAACCATACGGATGTTACCCTCACCTGTATAAATCTGTAAAATACATTTTGTGGAGAGAGGTAGATGAAGTTTGAAGCAAAAAACGAGGGAGAAAAGCTCTCGGATATTACTGTAAAAATAAACAGGAAAGATGATAACTCCGAGGCATACAGATTATGTGTCAGGGGTGATGCCTTACGTTATGCAAACCTGCATCAAGAATCAATCAGCAAATATCTCCAATCCGTTATGTTAAAGCGTAATAATCCTGATTCTTATTATGGTTTGGGGGTTTCTTATAAGTATCTCGGACATTTTGATAAAGCAATCGAGTGCTTACAAAAATCTTCGGAACAAGATCCGGGGAAATTTGATACTTTTTATGAACTCGGGATTTGTTATCTTTTATTAGGCTCTCCTGAAGATGCGATTAATGTCCTTATCAAGGCTATTGTATTGAACCCTAATAATGCAGAGGCACAAATCCAGCTGGCTTTGGCACATGAAATAGTCGGAGAAGAGGATTTGGCGATGCTTATTTATAATAAATTGATTGAAACTAAGCCGGGGTATTTGAAAGCTTACGCTCACAAAGCCTCTCTATTAATCTGTCAGGGTAAGTATTATGAAGCAAGTAAGGTATTCTTTAAGATAATAAAACTTAATGCGAATTACCATAGGGCGTATCTGGGAATCGGTGTATGTTTTGAAAACTTAAACAGACTATCGGATGCAAAACGTTACTATAAGAAGTTTTTGGAACTTAAACCAAATTCAAAACATGCCGGTTATGTAAATGAAAAGCTTGAAAAACTCCGTAAAAAACACCCTGTAACAAACCCGCTGGAACTTGTCAGAGATAAAAAGTAGAATCGTGAACTTGAATCAGTTTTTCTCCCTCCTTAAGAAGAGAGAAAACATATAATCTCATTAATGATTTACTTCATCACTTCGCACTATTCAACAATCACGACTTATCGTACCAGCTTATAAATTTCGTTTTTGGAATAATCTGTTAAAAGAGATAATATCTTGGAGATATCCTTAGCACTGTAACCGGCAGATTTAAGTTTTTCTATTTGAGGAGTAATATCCGGAGAAACATTTTCTGTTTTATATATCATACAAACAATTTCTCCTTTGATACCATCTTTATAATGCTCAATTACATTATCAATCGTATCAATAACAGATTCTTCAAAAAGTTTGGAAATCTCTCTTGTGAGTGCAATTTTTATATTTCCTCTAACGTCTTTTATTGTTTCTAAAGTTTTGAGTATCCGGTTTGGAGACTCATAGAAAACGATATTTGAATCAGCAAAATCTTCCAAAACCTCTTTTATATCGTTTGCACCTCTTGGCAGGAAACCGATAAACGTAAAAAACTCATCTTCACGAGGTATTGCAGAAAGGAACGTTGTAACAGCACAAGCCCCCGGAAGCGCAGTATAAGATATTTTATTTTTTATCAACTCTTTTAATAAATAACTGCCGGGGTCACAAATCATAGGAGTTCCCGCATCAGATACCAGCGCAACCTTTTTCCCATCGCGAAGCAGATTCATGAAGAACTCAACACGGCTTTTTTCGTTATATTTATGGTAAGAAACCAATTTTGTTCTTATATCATAATGGTATAAAAGTTTTTGAGTTATTCTTGAATCTTCGCATGCAATTATATCAACCGTTTTTAAAACTTCAACAGCACGGAATGTCATATCCTGTATATTCCCAATAGGGGTCGGAACAATATAAAACTGATATTCTTTCATCAATAATCCTGACGGCCTCTTGCTGCAAGATATTCACGAATAGTAGCAAGAGCAGACTGAACAATCCTTGTAATTCTGGAAGGTGAAAGCCCTATTTGTTTTGCAATATCTTTTGCCTGCATATTACGGTAAAAACGATACTCAACAACCGTTCTCTCCTTTTGAGGTAATGTTGCAATTGCCTGTTTAATAAGCTTGCTTAATTCAACTATTTCCGCTTTTTCATCAGGCAAGGCTGACGGATCTTTAATAAAATCAAAAGGAGAATCATTATCAGTAGCGGATGCCGCTAAGCCGTCAATAGACAAAATTGTTTCGTAAACGGCTTCTTTTACTTTACCGGCTGATGTTCCTTCTTCTCCATCATCATCTCCTGATGAATCAGCTTTATGTTTCATTGAATACCACTTATAACGGTGTCTCAACTCATTTCTGATAGCCCATTTTACAGCTGTACCCATATACGCATCATTATATTTTGCAAGCTGCTCTTCTGTTTTATTTTTAATCATTGCCTGCACAGCAATAATGCCAATACTTACAAGCTCTTCGTACTCAATCATGTGATTAGGTACTCTCCTCTGCTCTATCTTGGCAACCTTCTGGACTATACTAACATATTGCTTAAGTAAATTTTGATTCATTTTAATATCGATATTTAATTATTACCTATTGTTTATGTTACCTTGATTTGATTTATTTTTCAAGTTGTAAACAAAAAGTAAAATTTCAGCAACAGCTTTGAATAATTCCGGCGGAATCTGCTGCCCTATTTCTACCATTCTGAATACAGCTCTGGCAACCGGCGGATTATCAATTACGGGTACGTTATTTTCTTCTGCGATTCTTATTATTTCTTTTGCAATAAGTTCAGAACCTTTCATGATAACTGTAGGTGAAAGCATGGTTTCTGCATCATATTTTAAAGCACATGCAACGTGAATCGGGTTTCTTACGACAAAATCCGCTTCTGCAACCGAATCCATCGCCCCTTGCTGTAACATTTGCATACGGCGCTGACGGAGTGCAGATTTTACATGCGGATCACCTTCCTGGTTTTTATATTCGTCTTTGATTTCTTTAAAAGACATCTTCTGGTCTTTCATAAATTTCCACCTTGTCACCCCGTAATCCGCAGCAGCAATAATAAGGAATGCAATACATGCTTTATAAATAAAATCAACAATTAAATTCCCGAATTCTACCATTACAGCAAAATTGTTATCAATCGCTGCAAGCATGAGAATACTTTCAAGATGGGCAGAATAAACCGACCAGCCGACAACCCCCAATATTACAACCTTCAGGATATTTTTAAAGAGTTCAAAGAGTGTTTTTATTGAAAAAATATTTTTGAAATACTTTGTAGGATTAAGTTTATCCAGCTTTGGAATCAAAGGTGCAATCGCAACTAATGGTCCGACCTGAATAAAATCGCCGATTATAGCAATAAATGCTGCAACTATCAACACAAGCCCGATAATAGTAACCGTCGGAATAACTGCAGTTGTAAAAATAAACGTATATCCTATAGAATCCAGATGCTGGTTCGGTATCTGCTCATATAACGTTCGGAAAAGTCCGTTAAGCATATCCCACATCAAGGGAGCCATCAACTTAATAAAAGAAAAAACAACCAGTAAAGAAAGCGCCGTTGAAACATCTTTTGATTTTACAACCTGCCCTTCTTTTCTTGCTCTCTCCAATTTCTGGGGAGTGGCATCATATTGCTTGTCTTCATCACCCATTAGTTATTTTCCCGATAGTTAAATTTTATGGCAATATATTATCACAAACTCTTCAATGAATCCATCAGTGATAAGAATTCCGGCATTGAAATATTTACCCATTGAAATTCATTTATACGAATTTCATTATTTGAAATTAATCCTGCAATATAAAGAGTCATAGCAAGTCTATGGTCATGATAAACTTCAACGTCACTTCCGCCTTTTATTTTTTGTTTGCCATTTATCACAAAACCGTCAGGAAGTTCGTCAATATCAATACCGAGTTTACGGAATTCCGTTACAACAGCCGTTATTCTGTCAGCCTCTTTATTTCTTAAATCAGCAGCATCAGTTATACGAGTTTCACCATCAGCCTGGGTTGCCAAAAGAGCAATGACCGGAAGTTCATCAATAAGACGCGGAATATCTGCTCCGTTAATTTCACAAGATTTTAAATCAGAATACCGTACACGCAAATCCCCGATTTTTTCGCCGGATACAATTCTTTCGTCAAGAATTTCCAAATTCCCGCCCATTCGTTTTACAACATCAATTATTCCCGTTCTTGTTTCATTAAGTCCGACATTTTTGATTATAATATCAGAATTTGGAACAATAAGCGCCGCAACAATAAAGAATGCTGCAGAAGATATATCACCTGCAACAAAAATATCACGTGCCGCAAGTTCTGACTTTTGAATAGATACTTTATTTCCGTCTACACCAATATTCGCACCCATATATTGAAGCATAATCTCTGTATGGTTACGAGATTTATATGGTTCAATTACGGTTGTAACACCATCAGCGGAAAGTCCCGCCAGCAAAATGGATGATTTTACCTGTGCTGATGCAATAGGGGAATTATATTCAATCGCATGAAGACTGCTGCCTTGAATTTTTAAAGGAGCCCTGCCGTCATTTGATTCAATTTTAGCCCCCATCATGGAAAGCGGAGTAATAATCCTTTTCATAGGACGTTTTGATAAACTTTCATCTCCTATAAGCGTAGAATTAAAGTTCTGCCCCGCAAGAATTCCGGATACAAGGCGCATTGTAGTACCTGAATTGCCGCAGTCTAACGGGGGTAAATATGGATATAAAACTCCTTTTGAATCAACTTTTATTGTATTTTCGTTGATAAATTCAATATCAACTCCGAGATTCTTGAACAAACCGGCAGTTGAACGACAGTCAGCAGCATACAAAAAATTCTTTATTGTGGATTTTCCTTTTGCCAGTGATGAAAACATAACGGCTCTATGTGATATTGACTTGTCTGCGGGAATTACTATCTCGCCTCTTAACCCTTTTTTTAGTCCGGAAATAACTATATCCATTATTGCACCAGCCTGTCTGTTTCGTTAAATATAACCATATAAAAATCCGGATGTGTCAAATTCGGATTATCTCTCATAAACTTTTTAACATTAAATTTTTCAATATACTTATCCAATTTTTCAACTACTTTCGGCCGGTCTTGGTTCGCTATTTTTAGTTTATCAATATACAATTCTGCCATAAGTTGAACTTCTTGTTCCGTTAACAGAGGACGCCCGCCAATCTTAACCTCGTCAGCCTCAACTTGTTCCAGCCACTTTTTTTCTTGTTTTTTTTGCTGCTGTTCTTTCCTGCGCCCATCAGAATCCGTTGAGGCACCCATTTCTATTGCCTGTTGTTCTACTTGAGCCAAAAAGTTGTTAATAAAACTAAACATCAATTTAATAATAAATAATATCCATAAAAAAGTAAAGAATATTTAATAATTGAGCACAAATATTTTGTTTTTGATAAAATTATTTAATGTGAGGTTGGGAGTTTATGAAAGAGCGAATCGCATTATTTACTATTTTAATGGGGCTGACTGCCTTTTTGTATGTATTCCAATATCATGTTAACACACTATGGGGATACGTACTTTTACTGACTTGTATGACCATATACGGAGTCTACTCGACTCTTGCACTGAAGCATAAAAAAAGACAATTAAAAAAACAACCGATAAAAATTAATGAAGATTACAAACCGTTTGTATCAATATTAATTCCTGCCCACAACGAAGATGCAGTAATTTCCCATACTGTTGATAACATAATGCAGTTGAATTATCAAAACTTTGAAATCATATTAATTGATGACAGAAGTACGGATAATACAGCAAACGTTATAAAAAATCTTGCACTTAAGTATAAAGACAGAGTTAAAACTATAGTAAGACAGCAGGGAGCTTTCCCGGGGAAATCCGCAGTATTAAATGATGCAATTAAGCTTGCACAAGGAGAAGCGATACTTGTATTTGATGCTGATGCGACTGTCGAACCGGATTTTCTTAACAAAATGGTTCCTTGTCTTGAACCTGCAGATGTCGGAGCCGTACAGGCAAGAAAAGTTATAAGAAACGGTGCATACAATCTTTTAACAAAATGCCAGTACAATGAATACGTACTTGATACTTATCTTCAAGTCGGACGAGATGCCATTAAAGGCGCGGTAGAGCTCCGTGGAAACGGTGAACTCATAAAACGTCAGGCAATCGAAGATATCGGCGGCTGGAATAATTATACAATAACTGACGACCTTGATATGTCAACAAGACTTCATATAAAAGGATGGGATGTAAGATATTGTCCATCTGCAGAAGTTTATGAAGAAGGTATTATTTATCTGGTGCCTTTATTCCGCCAGAGAAGAAGATGGCTTGAAGGTACAATAAGAAGATATCTGGAATACTCTATGGAAGCAATCAAATCAAAAACGATGTCATTGAGAGCAAAACTTGATATGATTGCATATATAGCACAGTTTATTATGCCGTTATGGATGATTCTTGAAATCGTTATAAGAGCATTCAAGGCTCTTACAGGTAAAGGGGTACTCCAAAACGAACTTGTATCATCTGTTGTAATTGCGGCAATAACTGCTGTTGGTTTTTTCATGGCGATAAGATACAGCCTGAGAAGATACGACAACCAAAAACGAATCTCCGCATTTATACAGGCAAGCTATACGGCTGTATACATGCTGATTATCTGGTTCCCTATGGTTTTATTTATTTGTGGTAAAATATTATTTTGCAAAAAAGATTTAAATTGGGGCAAAACAGCCCATGGGTTAGTTATGGAAGAAGAAGCCGGCCATAACAATATAAATAGTATAGAGAAAGAATTACAAGAGGTATAGAATGAATTTAGAAGCAGTAAAAGAAAAAATAAGACAAGTTCCGGACTTCCCGAAAAAAGGTATACAGTTTTTAGATATAACAACAGGGATAAAAGATGCAAAAACCCTGAAAACAATGATTGACTTTTTATATGATCAGTATAAAGACAAAAAAATCGATTATGTTGCAGGTATTGAATCAAGAGGATTTATTTTTGGTATGCCGCTTGCATACAAGCTTAATGCAGGTTTTATTCCAATCAGAAAACCTAACAAACTTCCGGCCGAAACAATCACAGAAAGTTATGATTTGGAATACGGTTCAGATTCAATAGAAATCCATGCTGATGCAATAGAAGAAGGCGCTAATGTAGTTGTTATAGACGACCTTTTAGCAACCGGCGGTACAGCAACAGCAGCGTGCAACCTTATCAAAAAAGCCGGCGGAAAAGTTGATTCTGCAGCATTTATTATTGAACTAACACCTTTAAAAGGAGCAGATAAAATCAGAAATACCGGTGTTGATGTTATATCCATGCTTAAATATGATTTAGACTAGATTATAAATACAGAACTAAAAAAAAGACCTGAATATACAAATTCAGGTCTTTTTTATTGACTTTGGAGGTTATTATTGTGACATTTTATTCTACGGCACAATAATATAAAACCTTTAATAATTTATTGTTTTTTGTTACAAAAATTAACAATTATTATTCATTTAATAACTTATCTGCAAGCGGTGATTCAACAGTACCGTTTAGAGTTTTTGAAACCCGTTTGATATTTTCTGCCATAACATCCATCTGATTTGTCCAGATAAAGTTATCAAGAACGTATTTTTCGCCTTTTGCAAAATCACCGTCAATTTGTATACGAATTATTTCTTCAAGCATTTTTCTTGCCGTCGGAACCATTTTATCAATATTAACAGTCAAAACGCCGTTCATATCAATAGTTAATGCACCTTCTCTCAAGAAATAATAATTTTGCATTACGGAACGGACTCTGTGCGCCTGAGATAGTGTCGGTTTTGATTTAAGCATATTATCCGCAGCATAAGTTACTATAATCTGGTCGCGTTCTTCTTTTGTATACATTCCGTTTTCGACCAGTACATCAAGCATTGCAAGGGATGTCATATCTGCCTTGTTTTCTTCAATTATTGATTTATATTTTCCTAAAGCTTCAGTTCCTGAATTAGGTCCCAGAGAGTGAGCATTTTCATGTCCGATTGTGAACCAGTGATCAGCCTCATCATTATAATACTTATGCTGTTCTTTGTTTAGAATTGCATCAAGTCTGTCTTGAAGTTTTTTCTTCGCATCATCGCTTGTTATCAATCTAATTTGTCTGTGGTAAACATTACGTCTGCCGCCGCCGATAGATATTGATAATTTATCATCGTTCGGTAAATTTTCTGCAAGCGTAATACCGGCACGGAACGCCCCGACATCACCTGATACCATCACCAAATCAACATCAACCATAGTTTGTTTTGATTCTTTATCATGCGAAATATTTTGAACATACTCATCTTTAAACGGCATGTTTTTTGCCATAACAGGTAAAAATTCTTTTACTTTGAGAATTGCCTCTGTTCCTTTTTTATTAATAATACCGACTCTGCCGCCAAGAAAATCTTTTGCAACAGGAGTTATACCGTTTTTGTCCAGTAATGACTTAAGTTCTTCATTTTCAATAACCGTTTCGGTCATTTCATCAGAATAATTTTCTCTTGTTATTGTAAATTCCAACGGAGTATCTTGCAAAGCTGCCCATTTTTTATCCGCATAAGCATCAAGCATAGGGTCAGCCTCTCTTAATGCTTTTGCCTGCAGGTGAAGATAGTCATTAAAATCAGTATTTGTAGAAGTTTCGGCAGCTTTTTCAAGTTCATCAGCCATTTTTGAAAAATCATCTTTAAACTTATCAATATAATCTACACCTTTTAGTTCACTGCCGGCTCTTTCTACGACAGAACGCTGGTTCAAAATAACTTTTACTTCCTCGGTTTTGCCTTCATTCAGCATTTTTATCAATATAGAATGAAATTCTTCCTTTGATAAATCTTCGGGATAAATACCTTTTCCCGGCATTTCGTGTACACCTTTGGCAAGTTCAATTATATTTGATTCCCTGTCAATTGCACACAATCCCTTTTGTGCATCATACAATATTTTTGTCAATTCTGCCTGTTTATTTCCTTTTTTGATTTCTTCATTCAGAAATTCTTCAAAAGGCAGGTTGTGGCAGCTGTCAAGTTGTTTATTTATAACTTCTAAGATTGCACCGGCTTTTACAAGATGTTTCAAAGCTTGTTTATCACCATCATCAAGAGCTGTGTATTCAGGAGCATCAACGTCAAGCATTTTCTTTGTAGTTAAGTAATCTTTGTGGGTTCTTTTTTCCAATTCTTCCATTGAGAGATTTAATTCATACTGTTTCATACATTATCCTTTCACAACAAATTAGTATTCTAAATATATCATACTTTCTGAAAAAATAGATAGTACAACTATTATAATCTTGTGTAACTTTAATTCTTATGATATAATCAACCCGAAAAGAGGGCGTTTTATGAGAAATATAATTATTTACAGTGAAGATAAACAAAGCAAAATTAAAGACTTACTGATTGACATAGATGATGCGGATATAAGAGTAGAAACTCCGGAAAAAATGCGTGAACACGCAATGTTAAATCCGGCACTGATTATTCCGGAAAAGGTTAATAACCTGAATAACGTTCTTATGACAACAAAATTTGTATGTCCGTTGTTATTTGTAGGAGAACTTCCAGAAAATACAACTGTTCGTGCGGAAGGTTATGATTTTATAAAAGAACCTGTTAATAAAAGAGAACTTGAAGTAAGAGTTAATACCCTGTTAAAAATCTCTTACTACAAAAACAGAATGAATGAAGTAAGTACAACCGATGAACTTACAGGACTTCATAACAGAAAGTATTTACAGGAACAACTGGAAGCAGAAATTTCACGTGCCAAACGTTACGGCACAAAATTATCCTGCATTCTGTTTGACCTAGACTATTTTAAAGTAATAAACGACTGTTACGGATATGAATGGGGTGATATTCTTCTTACCAAAATTGCCGGAATTATGTCAAATGCGGCAAGAAAAGAGGATATCGTAACAAGATACGGAGATGAAGAATTCCTTCTTATCCTGCCTAATACAACAGAAGAAAACGCATTTATATTCGGTGAAAGACTACGCCGCGAAGTAGAAAAATTTGAGTTTATTCCTGCAGGCGAAGAAGAAGCACATCCGATTACAATCTCTGGCGGAATTTCGACATTCCCTTGCATGGAAGAAGTTGCAGAGGATGCAAATACTTTAATCAGATACGCAGAACACGCATTATACAATGCAAAGAAACGCGGTAAAAACAAAATCGTCCAATTCTCACAAATGAATTTGGAATATTAGAGATTTTCTAAATACGATTCATGGCAAGCTTGAGTTTATTGAGCTTGTCTTTTTTTGTCCCAATACCGGTTATTAGAAGAGTTGAAACATCATTGGTTCTCTCATCTTCAATTCCAAAATCATATAATCTTTCAGACAGGTCAAATCCTGACACCCCTTCTTTTTTTACTAAAATTTTAGTTATATCATCCCCGCCGAATTGATAACCCGACATATCATGCCGGAACTCTTTCAGATTGTTTATAAGTTTATTCAATTCTTTTTTCCCCTGAGAAGATACCAGATATCGAATGTTTCGTTCAATTGACATCAAAAGAGGGTAAGAAGGTGAAGTTGTTGTAATCATATCATTAATTTCACAATCGCAATTAACATGCAAAAGTGCTGTCGGATTCAGTCCGCCGGCGGTTTTATGCAGAGATTGAACTGTAAAATCAGCTATTGTAACAGCCGATTGAGGCAGCGCATCGCTAAAAGGATAAAGAGCGCCGTGAGCTTCATCAACAATTAAATATGCACCGTATTCCCCGCATAATTCTTTCAGAGATTTTACATCCGAAACATACCCTTCATAGGTTGGGGATGTCACAATTAAAGCCTTTATTGAATTATTTTCAAAATATTTTTCTAACATGCCGGCATCAACAGATGATTGAACCCCGAAATCATTTATAGGTGAATCATAATATACAGGATTTGCCCCCGCAAGTTTTACCGCATTCAAATGGCATTTATGTGCGGAAGAAGATAAAAGAACATTATCCCCTCTTTTAACTGCCGACATAACTGAAATAATAATTCCGGATGTTGAACCGTTTGTCAAAAATTTTGTTTTTTTGACACCATAAACACTTGAAGCGTATTTTTCTGCCTCCTCAAGCATAAGTTCCGGTGAATGCGTATCCGTTTCCGATACGTCATATTTATAAAAATGCCGGAATTTATTTAAAATACAGAATTTTTGACTGTGAGATGGTGTCGTAAACAAAATATTTCTGTATTTATTATGTCTTAGTTTATCAAATCCCATCGTTATAACTCAATCTTAGATTCGCCTAAATCAAAATCCGCATCCTCAAAAGCAAAGTTTTCCTCTTCTTCTTCCTCTTCAGCAGAAGGTTCTTTGGTTACGATTTGAAGTTTACGTTCCAATTCCTCCGGCGATATCTTTGCATTTGCCCTTATCAATTCTTCGTAAATCAAATCTTTGTAGTCAATGACCAGATTCTTTTTCGGATTATCAAGAATTAAGCCCGCTAACCAGCCAAATGTACCAAGAAATAATATCCCCGGGAAAATATGTCTTAATGCATCACTAACTGAATAATAATCAATCGACCAGTGTTTAAGCATAACAATAAAACCTATTATCAGAAGGTTAACACAGGTGAAAAATATACAGAAAAACCTCCTGAAATACGTACTCTTTTTTGAGTTTTTTCTCTTTTTATTACGTGTGTGAATTGGCGGCATTATTTGTTATCGTTTTCCATACTCTTTTTCATACAAAAATGAACTAATGACATTTTATCAACATTACTCAAATTGGTGAAACGACCGGATATAGTATAAGTTCCGTCATCACCTTTTTCAACTCTTATAAGCTGGTATTTACAGTTAACTTCTATTTCATCATTCAAATGAATAGTGACATTATATTCGTATTCAATATTAATATTCTCTTTTGTTTTAAGTTTCATACCACCTGCAGAAAGGTCAAGTGTATGAACTTGATGAACAGTACCGTCATGTTCCAGAGTTAAATCTTCCAAGAACTTAATACGGGTGAATTTTCTACGCTGCAAGAATCTGTGTTTTTTAGGATTCGCTATTGAAACCTCGTTACCGTCTAAATCTTTTATATAAGATTCAAAATAAAGATACCCGTTATCAGTTAAAGAATAAAAATCACAAATATGTCTTTGCATTAAACCTCTAGGTACATATTTTAGTTTCATTTTGAAACCTTGCATTGAAACTTCTGTAACTTTACCTTTATTTGTATCTTTAAAATCATGTGGAACAATTGTTACTATTTGATCTTTTTTCAATAATTCGCGCATCTTATCACCTTTCTGTTATTTTTTATTTGCAACCGGAACTCTTATTATACCTACCGATTTTGCTTTTACATTTTGTGTAATTTCATTATACGACATAATTGCAATTTGAGGATAGGTTCTTTCAATTAAACGTCTAAATACCAACCGAATAGGGGAGGAGCATAAAATAACCGGCTGATTTCCTGTTGTTGTAATGGCCTTTTCAAGCTCGCTGTTTAAAGTATCCAGTAATCGTCTTGTAAAGTCCGGATCAAGTGTCAAGTTTTGACCATCAGGACTTACACCTTTAGCGATTGTTGTTTCAACATCAGGGGCCAGAGTAACTGCCAGCAATTCTCCTGTATCTGCAAGATTTTGTTTACAAATATTTCTTGCAAGTGCCTGCCTTACCTGTTCGGTTAAATAATCATGATTTTTATTAACTTTTGCATGGATACTTATTGTTTCTAATATTGTTTTCAAATCACGTACTGCAACACGTTCTTTAAGAAGATTTTGCATAATTAATTGAACATCGGATACAGATATATCTTTCATAACATCTGCAACATATTCTTCAGAAACCTCGGTTTTAAGGTTATTAATAAGCTGTTGAACATCCGCACGTGACAATATTTCTGCAGCATTTTTCTTAATAACCTCTGTCAAGTGAGTCGATACAACCGCAGACGGACTGACAACAGTGTAACCCGCAAGTTCTGCATCATCTTTAAATCTTTCTTCGATCCAGAGAGCCGGCAGACCAAACGCCGGTTCTACGGCATGAATACCTTGAATACCTATATCTTCCGCACTGCCTCCTGCATTCATTGCAAGGCTTCTGTCCGGATAAATTTCTCCTGATTCTAATGCTACGCCTTTGAGTTTAATTTGATACGAATTTGGTGCCAGCTGTAAATTATCTCTAACTCTTATTGACGGCAAAATTATACCCAAATCCAGAGCTGTCTGACGCCTGATTTGTGCAATACGTTCAAGCAAATCACCGCCCATTTCAATATTTAACAGAGGTACAAGCCTGTATCCGACCTCTATCTCAATGGTTTCAACATTGAGAAGCTGCATAATGCTTTCTCTTGAAGCTTTTTTATCTTTTTTAGCTTCCATTTTCTTTTCTTGTTCAATTTTTTGTTCTTTAACTTCTTGTTCTTTAATTTCTTCTTTCTTTGTCCGGCTCTTAAAGAAGGCTGCAACACCGGCTGTTGCACCAATAGCCAGGAATGGAATTGTCGGCATACCCGGAACTATACCGAGAACTGTTAATAACCCTGAAAGAACACCCAGAATTCTAGGGTCAGAGAACATTTCATTATCAATATCTTTTGATAATGATTCATCTTTACCTGTTGCACGGGATACAATCAAACCTGTTGCGGTAGATATAAGAAGTGCCGGAACTTGAGATACCAAACCATCCCCTACTGTCAGGATTGTATAGGTAGAAAGAGCCGTTGCAGGATCCATTTTTAATTGAATCATACCGATAATCAAACCGCCGACAATATTAACAATAGTAATAATAATACCTGCAGTTGCATCACCTTTTACGAACTTGGAAGCACCATCCATAGTACCGTAGAAATCTGTTTCACGTTCCAGTTTCCGGCGGCGTTCTTTTGCCTGTTCTTCATCAATAATTCCGGCATTCAAATCGGCATCAATACTCAATTGTTTACCCGGCATTTTATCCAATGTGAACCTTGCTGATACTTCAGCAACACGGGTTGCACCGCCTGTGATTACCATAAAGTTAATCAAAACTAGGATAATGAATATTACGAAACCGACAACGTAGTTTCCGCCGACAACAAATTCTCCGAAAGAGTGGATAACGTTTCCCGCCTCCCCGTATAAAAGAATCAATCTTGTTGAAGATACGTTCAAACCAAGACGGAATAATGTTGCAATCAAAAGAACTGTCGGGAATGATGAATAATCCAATGGTTCTTGAGTATATAAACAAACTAAAAGAATAATAACCGCAAGAGCAATATTAATCGTAAGCAGTATATCCAAGCAGAATGCAGGAAGAGGGATAATCATCATACAAACGATAACGACCAGCCCCACTGCGAGGATGATATCATCATTTTTTAAGATTTGAGCTAATTTACTTAAATCCAACTACCTACTTCCCTTTCTTATTATAAACGTATGCTAATATTTCGGCAACAGCCACGTACAAATCTGATGGAATAATTCCGTCAACCGGAACCGTATTATATAAAGCCCTTGCTACAGGTCTGTTTTCGACAATCGGTATATCGTTATTCTTTGCAATTTCTCTGATACGAAACGCAACATAATCTATCCCTTTTGCAATAACAATCGGAGCCGGTGCAACCGTTTTATCGTATTTAATTGCAACAGCATAATGAGTCGGGTTTGTCACAACAACATCAGCTTTTGGAACGTTAGACATCATGCGCTGTTTGGACATTTGAATTTGAATAGACTTAATTTTTGATTTAATTTTAGGATCCCCTTCAATATCCTTAAATTCATCCTTCACTTCTTGTTTAGTCATTTTTATTGATTTTTCGTATTCCCAATCCTGGTATTTTTTATCCAAAAGCCCGAGAATAATCATTGCAATACACATGTTGATTAACATCTTAATCAAAATAGAACATATAACCCCCAGTGCTGTTGCAGGATCTGCACCTAAAATTGCGAATAATTCATCTTTTCTGCTGTTTGCCGTAGCATAACCGCAAGAGCCGACAACCGCAATCTTAATCAATGATTTTACAAATTCGACCATTGTTCTTGGTTCAAAAGGGTTAAACAATCGTTTTGCATTCTCTAATACACGCCTTGGGGACAAATTGTTAAAATCAAATTTAACTTTTTCCATAGCAAAAACATGCCCGACATTTAATCGAACAATTATTAATGCCGCAATTGCTAAAGTTAAGAGGAACGGCAAAACAACTCCGGCACATGCCTGCAAATAAGGAGCAAGAATCCCCAATATATTATCCGTACAAACAGTGTCAGGATGTATGTTGGTAAATGTATAACGAAGCAGATCAAGCATTCTGTCTAATATAAACTTACCCATAACAGCAAGCAGCGCAACAGAAACAGTCATGACCAATGCGGCAGCAAGGTCTCTGCTTTTTGAAATATTACCTCTTTCGCGCTCCTTCTCCCTTCGACGGGGCGTCGCCGATTCGGTCTTTTCTGCAGCTGATTCGTTCCCCATAAGTATACTAGATAAGGTTAATAAAAACTAACCTTTTAAATCTACCTCTCGTCCAGTTTTTGTACGTACTACTAATATAAATTTTACCATATATATAAGAATAAAAAAAGGAGTTAACATTTCGTTAACTCCTTTTACAAAATTCATTACAAGACTACACACAGCAGCTTGCATTTAAATACTCTTTTAATTTTAGAGCTTTATCAGTTGATTCCCATGGAACAACAATATCTGTACGTCCCATATGACCGTAAGCAGCCAATTTTTGATAGAACTTGCCTCCGTTTTTAGCAGGTAAGTTTCTTAAATCAAACTGTTTGATAATAGCCATAGGACTCAAATCAAAGTTTTCTCTAACGATATTAGAAATTTCATCGTCAGAAAGTTTTCCTGTTCCAAATGTATCAACAAATATTGAAATAGGTTCTGCAACACCGATGGCATAAGCCAGTTCTATTTCACATTTATCAGCAAGCCCTGATGCTACAATATTTTTCGCAACATATCTTGATGCGTAAGCTGCAGATCTGTCAACTTTTGTAGGATCTTTTCCGCTGAATGCTCCGCCGCCGTGTCTTGAGTAACCGCCGTATGTATCAACAATAATCTTACGTCCTGTTAATCCGGCATCACCTTGAGGTCCGCCGATTACAAATCTTCCTGACGGATTTATTAAGATTTTGGTTTCGCTGTCTAATTTGATAGATTCAGTTTCAAATACATAATCAATTACAAGTTGTTTTAAATCACGTCTTATAATTTCTTGAACTTGTTTATTATCAGAAACACCATTAATTTCAGGATCATGTTGAGTTGATAAAACTATTGTATGTATTCTGGATGGTTTACCGTCAACATATTCAACAGTTACCTGAGACTTTCCGTCCGGTCTTAAATAAGATAAAAGACCTTCTTTTCTGACCTGTGCAAGTCTGTATGATAATTTATGTGCAAGGCTGATCGGTAACGGCATCAATTCAGGTGTTTCATTACAAGCGTAACCAAACATAATACCCTGATCACCTGCCCCTATATGTTCTGTTTCAAGAGAAGATGTATCTGAATTATCTGATCTTGATTCCAAAGCTTTATTTACACCGCCTGCAATATCAACAGACTGTTCGTCAATACTTGTTAAGACCGCACAAGTATTGGCATCAAAACCGCCACTTGATTCTCCGACATAACCTATATTCTTGATTGTATCTCTTACAACAGACGGGATATCAACATAACAATCAGATGTAATTTCACCTGATACTAAAACCATTCCTGTTGTAACAGATGTTTCAGCAGCTACTCTTGACTGAGGATATTTTGTTAAAAACTCATCTAAAATAGCATCTGAAATTTGGTCGCATACTTTGTCCGGATGTCCTTCGGTTACTGATTCCGAAGTAAACAAAAAATTTCTTGATTTCATTTAAAATTCTCCTTAATTTATACACTACCGGTAAGTTTTTTAATTCCAACCCGGTCACTACATTAATAATTATTGTAATACAAACACTTTTAATACTCAAATTTTAAAACATATATTCACATAAGTTTACTTTTTATGTATAAAAAAAATATTTTTTATTATAATAACCATAGGAAACATCAAAAGAGGGGTTAAAACTTTGACTAACAAATTAAATGACGGTGTAGGAAAAAAAATTGTAGAAGCACTGAAAAAACAATCAGAAGGGGATATTAATATTACTGAATCAAAACAAACCGCTTCAACAACTGCTGTTGACGGGCTTATTCCTAATATTGCGGAAACTGTGGCACAAACAACAGAACCACAAGCAAACAGTATGGATTTTTCAGATATAAAAACTTTTGATTCGGATATATTTGCTGAAGAAAAATCAGAAGAACCAATTATGGAATCAATACCGGAACCTGTTAATGAAGTTATTCAAACAAATTCATTTGCAGATATTAATCTTGATAATTTCATTGATGATGAACCGCAAGTTTCAAGATACACTCCGGAAATTAATGATTTAGAAATGCCGGCAAACATTGTTATATTGAAAAAACTGATTTCACAGCTTCCTAGCGGTGTTACAAGACACACGGGCGCACAAATTATTAAGCAGACAATGGAAGCATTAGGAATTTCAATGAAAAGTGTTCTTAAAGAAGCTCAAGATGTTCAAGATAACCTGAAAGAATCCGCAAAAGAATGTCAGGCAACTATTCAAGAATACAAAAAACAAATTGCATCGTTAGAAAAACAATCACAAAACTACCAAAAACAATATGGTGCATTAAACGATTTAATCAGCTTGTTTATTCAGACAACAAAGTAATATATTTTACATAACTAAAAAAGACCTCTTAATTTAAGAGGTCTTTTTTTATTAATAAAAACTTATTTATGATTGAGAAGCCCCTTGAAGGAACTGGCATGTATCAGCAATTTTTGTAGCAGAGCCGACAACTGCAGAAAGTCCTGCAAACCCTGCCAGAGGACCTGCAACTTTTTGTATTACAGGGTTTCTCAAGAATTTACTTTTTTCAAATATCTTTAATATTTTAGCTTTGTTAGATGCTTGGATAACTTTTGATTCTTGGATTAACTTGGTAATACTGTTACCGACTTTAGAGCCGTTTCTCAAAGTTTGGAATGTTGCAGCGCCAACACCACCGCCTACAGCCATTTCAGTTGAGTTATCTTTTATTGTTTGTTTTGCTCTTTGAACTCTTTCAGGAGAGATTCCTCTATGAGGAACGCCGACGTATGTAGTATTAACTCCGTTCATTATTTATTACCTCCTGAAACTCCGAGTGCCAAATCTAAATTGGACTTATCTTTGTTTCTTCCTGCAAGGTTATCAATTGCAACCGATGCTGTTGCAGATGCTGCCAGTGTATTTTCTGCCACATTTTGAACTTTTTCTCCGTTTACGGATTTTGCAAGAACTTTAACAGCTTCTTTATAACCTTTAGCTTTATCTACAAAGTTTTTAACACTTTCTTTAGCCATAAATTTTTCGGCTTTTTGACCGAGTTTTGATTTTTTGAAGGTTTCAGCAATTGGATTGCCGACAACTTTATTTAATGTTGCTTTAATTGATTTCAAACCTTTTCCGATTGGTTCAAATGCAGATTTGCCGACATTTATAATATCTTTTGCAACATTTGATTTTGCAAGCCCTTTCATTGTACCGATTGAAACTTTTGCACCGTATTTAGCAAGAACAAAAGTACCTGCAAGACCGATAAGCCCTGCTCCGAATCTTACAACTTTACCTAAACCTTTTGATAATTTATCAGGGTTCTTATCCAGACTGTCGGCGAATTTATTCATATCAGCCTGTGTCCGTTCGTACTCAGCCATTTTCCTGTCACGCTCTGCGTTAATTTCGTCCGGATTAAATTCAGAATTAACATACGAATCATCCTCATAAGGTTCCGGAATATAACGCGGGGTTTCACCTTCTAGATAGTCATCATTTCCCTTAAATTTTACCGGATGACTGACTGGTAAACTGTTTTGAACTCCTAACATATCACACACTCCAAAAAGGTTTTACACACATATTGTAACGCATGTAAACCATTATTTTTGCTATTTTTAAGGAAAAATTTTACAAAAGTTAATATATATGTGAGTAGTGAGGAGTGAATAGAGGTTTGTCATTCTTGTATATGTTACATAATTCGATGACAAAAATTGTTACAAAGCTTGTAGGTTGGGGTTTCTACCCCAACAAATTATTAATGTTGTGCTGAAAGCCCAACTTACTGTCTAGTAGTAAATGAAATGGGTAGATTTTATGGTGGGCACGCTGTTGCTGCTTGGTTGCTGCCGATAAACGTGTCTCCGTATTTTGCTTACGCAAAACACTACGCACTTTGGCAGCAATCCGCTTTGCCCACCCTACGTCTGGGTGATTAAGCGGATGAGGAGTGAGGAGTGAATAGAGGTGTAGTTTTTGAAAAGTGATTAAGCGGGTGAATAGTAAGTAGAAAGGCAGCTGAGTAATTAAGCAGCTACGCAGCTAAGATGACTGGTTGCTCCAAATATTACAATAATTTCACTTAGCAGCTTAACTTCATAGCTACTTAGCTACTTTCTAATCACTCCTCACTAACCACTAAACCTCTCTTGCTATTAAAATTTATTAATAATACAATTAAATCAATAGTGAGGGGAGTTATGAATTATCCGAATCTGGAAAAATTAATAGAAGTTATACAGGTTTTAAGAAGTGAAAACGGTTGTGTATGGGACAGAGCACAAACCCATGAATCCTTAAGACCAAACATGCTTGAAGAAGCATACGAAGCAGTTGAAGCAATAAATAAAGGAGATATTCTTAATCTTAGAGAAGAATTAGGAGATGTTCTTCTGCAGGTGCTGCTGCATTCCCAAATTGCCTCAGAATCAAACGAGTTTAATATAGAAGATGTAGCAAAAGAATTAAAGGATAAATTAATCCACCGTCATCCGCATGTTTTCGGTTCTGAAAAAGCAGATACACCGGAAGAAGTTATACAAAACTGGGAAAAACTTAAACAAGAAGAAAAAAAAGACAGAAAATCACAAATGGACGGGATTCCAAAATCACTTCCGGCACTTGCAGCCGCTCAAAAAATAAGCAAACGTGCGGTTAAAGCAGGTTTTGAGTGGGATAAAGTCGAAACTCTTTTAGATTGTATAAAATCCGAGTACAAAGAATTCAAAGAAGCCGTTGAAAAAAAAGACCAAACATCAATGGAAGATGAAATGGGCGATATTCTTTTTGCAACGGTTAATCTTGCAAGATGGTATAAAATTGATGCAGAACAAGCACTTTTAAAAGCAAACCAAAAATTTATGAAACGATTCAGAAAGATGGAAGAATTATCTGTAAAACCATTAGAAGAATACTCGTTTGAAGAGTACGATAAACTGTGGAAATCTGCCAAAAAGGAGTTGCGTAAATAATGATTGATTACAGCGTTTTAAACGAAAATGAAATATCTACACTTGCAGAAGATTTATCAATTGAAGGGAACGAAAACAGCCTGTATTCGTTATCAGAAATTTTGGATTGTATTCTTCAAAACAAAATTAATGCAACAGATGAACTCAAGGACAAAATTACCTCTAATATAAGAGATATCTTATCAAAGTACGATAAAGGAAACATCGGACTTGCACAAATTAACCCGATTGCAGGTGATATTGAATACAACGCAAAAAAAGTTGTTAAATATATAAAATGTGCACAGGATATGAACCTTGATATGATTATATTTCCGGAACTTATTCTTATGGGATACCCGATTGAGGATACAATAGAAAGACACCCGATTATTGTAGAAGAAAATATCAAGTGGCTGAAAGAAATTGCAGCAAAGACCGGTTCAACGGCTGCACTTGTAGGGTTTATTGAGCCTCGAAAATATAATCTTACAACCGGGAAAAGTTATTATAACTCTGTTGCTATATTGCAAGACGGGGAAATAAAAGGAATCGTAAGAAAATCACTTCTTCCGACATATTCAGAATTTAATGATTACAGGTATATTGAGCCATCACCGGTTGTCGGAGTACAGCCTGATTCAACACTTTGTCTATTGGATGAGGATAACGTTGTTGACTGTGACAAAACAATAACCATAAACGGTATAAAATACGGAATTTCTATTTGTGAGGACTGCTGGAATAACAAAGACTTTTTTGACAGAACTCTATATTCCAAAGACCCGATTGAAGAACTGGCAGCTGAAAAACCGGATGTATTTATAAACTGTTCCGCCTCACCAAGCCGTGCAAAAAAAGAACAGTTGAAACACAATATGCTTTCATTCACGGCAAACGCATATAAAACACCGATGGTTTATGTAAATCAAGTTGGAGCTATTGATAACAGCTCTTTTGAAGGTTCAAGCAGAACTTTTTCATCAGACGGGGCTTTGATTGCACGTGCAAAATCATTTGAAGAACAGTTTTTAATAGTAAACCCTATTTACAAAATCGGAAAAATTTATCCGTTAACTAAAGGATTGGAAAAAACACTGACTGAACAAAAAGTGTTTACTCTTGAATATGAAAACGATTTAGAGAGAACATACAAAACGATTATACAAGGGATAAGAGATTACTTTAAAAAAGTCGGGTTTAAACGTGCGGTACTCGGGCTATCAGGCGGATTGGATTCGACAGTATGTGCAGTACTTCTGGCAGATGCTCTGGGAAAAGAAAACGTTTTCGGAATAAGCATGCCGTCAAAAATCACAAGTGATGCAAGCCGCTCCGATGCTGAAATTCTTGCCAGAAATCTCGGGATAAACTTTGCGGAAGTCCCAATAAAAGATATGGTCGATACAACCAATATGATGTTTAAAACCCTATTCAGAGAAGTTGAAGCAAAATGGGACTGCAGGTATAAACAATCATTTACTCAGGATAATATTCAAGCCCGTTCACGTGCAATGTATCTATGGGGGGTAAGCAACGAGTTTGAAAAATGTATACCGATAGCAACCTCCGACAAATCAGAACTTTATATGGGGTACGCAACAATAAACGGTGACATGTCGGGCGGTTTTGCTCCGATTGCAGATGTTCCGAAAACAAAACTATTTGCGTTTGCAAGATGGCTTAATAAAAACAGAGAAGAAAAGAACGCTATTCCGGAAGCAATCATTCTGAAAAAGCCGGGGGCAGAGCTTGCAATTGACCCTAAAACCGGCAAACCGCTAATTGCAGAAGATGCACTCATGCCGTACGAATTTTTGGATGAGATAATCTGGAGAATAGAAAATAAACACGAACACTACTGGGATTTAATGGGCGCAACATTCCAATATGAACTTAAACATACGGTTTCTAAAGAGCAAAAATCCCAATGGCTGGATAAGTTCTACAGACGGATGTCAACCGCTCTTTACAAGTGGTCAATCCTGCCGCCGTCTGTTATTGTAGAATCCCGTTCTATTAATAAATACGACTATAAGCAGCCTATTACATCCTCAAGAATCAATTACAAAGGGCTATCGAGAGAAGAAATAAGAACAATATTAGACGAATCTGTTTAAGAAATTGGTTAATAATACAGGTATAAACGATGCGTTAAGGTCTGTAAAATCAAATACAAGTTCGTTAATACCCGCAGCTAATAGTTCATCCACGTATTCAAAATCTTGCATAATCTTATCTTCAAACATGTGCATACGACAAAAACCATCACAGGTAAACGGGATTATCTTCTTTAAAGAAGGGTCTTTCAGTGCGAAATTTCCTTTATGACAAGGTGCTTTGCAGGATAAACGTGATATTACGGCACTGTCACTATTTAATGGACACAATCCTGAGGATGGAATACGTTTGTTGCCGGCAATTGTATATTTTTTGTTCGGAATAATGTTTTTTATTTTTTTTACAGTCCTCAAAACGTTTTCAACACTGTCAAAGGATGTAAAATCAACCGTATCAATCGGATGAAGGTTATTCAAACAGTTTATTGACATACTGTTAAGAAGATTTATTGCCTGTCCGATTTCAACAGGAAAACGGTTCAAATCAGAATCATTGATAAATGCCCATAAATAACCGACATTATTAACAATAATTGCTGACGGATGCGGTTCCATTAATACAAGGCTTTTTACGTATTCATACACTCTGTCGAAGTCCCGTTCAATAAGAATTCTCGGAGTTGAAAGCTGAAATTTTATATTATTTGTCGCACAAAATTTCTTAACTTTCATAATAATTTCATTAAAACTGCTCTTGGACAAATCTGCAGTAGATAAGATTTCACCGTATTCAATTGAATAAATCGGATTGTACCCGAGTTTTTTTATATAAGATTTAACTTGATTGATTTGTGCAAGTTCAGTCAATCTCAGATTAATTAGGGGAAGATTTTTAATCGGAGATGCTAAAACCTCTTTTTTTAATCTGGAACGCTTTACTTCCCATTCAAACGGTAAAATGTTACGGCTGAATTTAAAATCCCGTCCAGCCGCAGATATCATATCTCCGGAAAAATGGTTTGTTTGATAAATACTACGTCTGACATGCTTAAACGGAAGTTTTTGAGATTTGAACATCTTGGGCTTATCAAGAATTTTCTCAACAAGTTCCAGCCCCTCAAGTATTTCTTCGGAAGATGCAAATTTTCCTTTTATAACAACGTTATCTATTGCATCAAGTTTTTCCAATTCTTCTGCACACCACGGAAGATTATCTGAATCAACCGCAAGAGAAAGGTTTGTATATTTTTTAATTTTGGCAATATTTTTCATATAGATTTCTTCCGTCACAATGAGTTTGTCGACTTTATGGAAGTTGCTGACAAAATCTATTCCCGACAGATTGTGAATATCAAAATAAGAATCAATTATAACTTCAAACGGAAGATTGTAGCATTTTATACCTTCTATTATTGCAAAACTGTTTATAAATATTCCGTCGACTTTTGTTTTTCTTAAGTACTTAATCATCTTTTTAATCTCGATTAAGTCTTCTTCCGTAATATTATGCTTGAAATTTATGTATATACGGCAGTTGTTGCGATGAGCCGTTTCAATAAATTCATCAATGTACTCATAGTTATTAAAAAACTTGTGGTGATAAACGTAAAAATCTCTACACGAGGTATGAGGAATAAAAGCCTCAATATCTTCCGGTTTTTTAATCGGTGCAATAATTGAAATCTTTTTCATAGAGATATTATAGTTATTTCTATGAATTAAATCAATAAATTATTAACCTAAATCTTGTTGGTTTTTATACAAAGTAAGCTGAGCCATCAATTTTGTATAATAATCTTGTTCGTCAGCAGTCATTTTATTGCGCCAGATTTGAAGTTCCAAATCACTGTCAATTTTGGCTCTTTCTTTTGAATTTTGCGCAAGAATTGCCTGCTGTTCATCATAATAAGCCTGTTTATCAGTCAAAGACTCTGATAACTGATATGTTCTGTTTGAAATATTGTTTTCACGGTTAGTTATCTGGAACGTATCGCCAACATCGGTTATCGGAGCCCCGAATCTGGTATCAGAAAATCCGTCCAGAGCCGACAAGTTTCCTTTTTTGTATGATTGTGCAGCCATATCCGCCTGTGACCATATATTATGTTCATATCTGACGTTTGTTAGTTCCTTATTTGCACTCCAAACTGTATTAGATTGTGACTGCATTTTATCTGTTGCATCATACCACATGTTAAATAACTGCTTTGAAGCTGCAAAACCATCGGTCATTTTGGCTTTTAATTCCGCAAGTTTAACTTTATCTCCCAAGAGTGATGCATCAATACCGGACTGAATATCTTTATTTCGTTGTTCAATCTGCCATCTTTGATATTCAACTTTTTGTTCGGGAGTCAGTCTTGCAACATCAGTCGGTGATAATGTTGAAAAATCTATTTTACCGGAATCATAAGCAGCCATATAATTATCCTCATAGTTATCCTATATATATACAAAGTATATACTCATAAAAAAATTGACTTTTTTGTAACGAAATATTAAAACTCTGTATCGTTTATCCTGTCAACGATTTTATTATAATCAGGAGTAATATTAAGAACTTTTGAATGTGATATTGCTTCAAGAAAAACTTTGTCATTAAATACTACATCTTTTCTTGCAGGTACAATTAGTCCGGAAGCGGTCATTTTTTGAATATTTTCTTTTGAGGATAAATACTCAATAAATTCTCCGGCTTGTTTCTTGTGTTTAGAATTTTTAGAAATAGCCCAGCCGGA
The DNA here is from genome assembly GCA_944324855.1 of Candidatus Gastranaerophilales bacterium. GTDB lineage: Bacteria > Cyanobacteriota > Vampirovibrionia > Gastranaerophilales > Gastranaerophilaceae > UMGS1585. The sequence goes on from CALUXY010000020.1 coordinate 25,336, forward strand.
AGCATCACAAGGGGTAACACCAGGAAATATAACAACTCCCCAGTTGAATTTTGCGGATTCTGTATATTTGGGAACGAGCCATCTGCCTGATAAATGCATCGCAATTTTTCCTTCCAAGAACATTTGCCCGAGTGTTTTGGAGCTTATATCGGACTTCGATGGTGCTGAATGATACTTATAAACGAGATTTTTATAAAACTTCATGCCGGCATTTATATTATTGATGTCACCGCCTAACGTCAAAATGTAAGGCAGGGCATAATATACGTCATCTTCAAAACTTATACCGAAAAGAGAAGAATTTGTAAGCATTACGGAGTTATTCAGCAAGTCATCTAATGTCCAGTCATTTTCAGGATATGGGACATTATGCATATCAAATAAATCTTTGTTGTAGTAAATCACAAGATTTGATACATCACGGGGAACTGCTAATAGTCTGCCGTTATAGGAAAGTGCTGCGACCGGCTGCTGATAATACATATCAGTGCTAAGTTCTAACGGTTCTAAATGATTTGCATACACAGGTAAGTTTAAGTTATTTATAAATATTACATCAGGAGCCAGATTTGAAGCGAACAAAAGATGTATTTTTTGGAAATAGTTTTGAGGGATGTGCATTAATTCTATATTTATAGATGGATTTTGTTTTTCAAAATCATCTATAATCGGTTTTAATATACTCATCTCAGAGGCTGAACCCCAGGTAGAAAACTTAAGAGTAACAGAACTTTCCGTTTGAGAAGTACAACCGGACAAAAACAACGTCAAAAACAAAAGTAAAAAAAACTTTTTCATCATAAATCAATCAAATGAGACATTTTTGTCGGCGTAACTTCAACTACCATTTTGTAAATTCCGACCCTCACGATATATCTGAATACAGATTCCGCAAGATGTTCTGCCGGCTTCACATAAATACTGTTGTTAACAAATTCATCAAATGTTTTCAAAACAAATATTTCATCTTTGATATATCCGATAAGTGATGAGAAGTTTTCAAAGTTTACCAAATAGAAACCACTTACATTATCAATTGGAGTATGAGTCAATACAGTCAACCCGTCAACTGTAGTTTCATAATCTCCGCGGACTTCCGGTTCGGAAGCATTTTCGGTCTGTTCAGTTTCAGAATCATCTGATTCAAGAATCTCAATATCATTCGATGACTCTTCGGCAAGTTCTTCAAAATCTAACGTATTATTTCGTAACTCTTCAAATATACTGTCATCATCCATTTCAAAGTCATTAATATACCCGTCAGGAGTGTATTCGGACTTATCAAACTCCGATTCTTCAAGAATATCATTAAAATCTTCTTGAATAGATTCTTCCGAATCATCATTAACATTATCATTAAAATATTCAAACTCTTCTTCCGTAATATCATTATCAGAATCAATGTTAACAATATCTTCTTCAATTATTTCATTTTGAGAGTCGTCAATATTTTCCTCGTTTTCCTCTTCAATCGGTTCTTCCGGTGATTCTTCATCCTCGCCGTCAATCAACTCTTCCGCCGGTTCTTCTGTTTCCTCTTCAACAGGTTCTTCAGGAGATTCTTCATCCTCGCCGGCAATCAATTCTTCCGCCGGCTCTTCTGTTTCCTCTTCAATCGGTTCTTCAGGCGATTCTTCTTCCTCGCCGACAATCAATTCTTCCGCCGGCGCTTCTGTTTCCTCTTCAACAGGTTCTTCAGGCGATTCTTCTTCCTCGCCGTCAATCAATTCTTCCGCCGGTTCTTCTGTTTCCTCTTCAACAGATTC
>CALUXY010000021.1 GCA_944324855.1 Candidatus Gastranaerophilales bacterium
CAAGGACCGCTGATTGATTCGATTACAAAACCTATAAGTAATTTTATAATCTTTGTACTAACCTAATTTATAATTTTAAATAACCTTTTACATGTATATAAAGTATTTTTATTTTGTAAAATTGACTTTTTCTTTTAGGTTCGTTTACAAATCTTAACAAAGAATATTAATAATTAATTTTTCATTAAGATAATTAAGATTTTAAGGATTTTGGTATACATTTATATTGTTATATTAAAAAGGAGGATATTATGAGCATTAAACCGTTAATGGACAGAATAGTTATTAAAGTTATAGAAGATACAGAACAAACTTCAGGCGGAATATTTATTCCTGACAGTGCAAAAGAAAAGCCGCAAAAAGGTGAAGTTGTTGCTGTAGGCGAAGGTAAATTTAATGACAACGGTGAAAGGGAACCTATGGATGTAAAAGTAGGTGATGTAATTCTTTATGCTAAATATGCCGGAACAGATATCAAAATGGACGGTGTTGAATATAAAATCTTATCAATCAAAGATGCATTGGCAGTTATTCAGTGACGTGTGAGTAGTGAATAGTGATTAGTGATTAGACCTATATGGTGAAAATATGAACCATAAAAAACTTGAAGTTTGGAAAAAGTCTATTGAATTTGTTTCTAAGATTTACAAAATTACTCAAACTTTTCCTGCAGATGAAAAATTCTGCTTATCGAGTCAGATGCGCAGAGCTGCAGTTTCTATTCCATCAAATATTGCGGAAGGCTGTGCAAGAAACTCAGATAAAGACAGTATAAGATTTTTTGATATTGCATATGGTTCTCTTGCAGAGCTTGAAACACAGTTAATCATATCCGAACAATTAGGTTATATCACTAACTTAGATAATTTATTTGAAGATATAAATGATTTATTTAAACTACTCAGTGGATTAAAAAGATATTTAAAAACAAAAAAGAGTGAATAGCTACTCACTAATCACTCTTCACTAATAAAAAAAAGGAGAAAATAAAATGGCAAAACGTATAGTTTTTGAAGAAGAAGCTCGCAAAGCCTTATTAAAAGGTATAGATGCAGTAGCTGACGCAGTTAAAGTTACACTAGGGCCAAAAGGTCGTAACGTTATATTACAAAAGAAATTCGGTGTTCCACAAATCGTTAACGATGGTGTTACTATCGCTAAAGAAATTGAACTTCAAGACGGTTTAGAAAACTCAGGAGCACAGTTATTAAAAGAAGTTTCATCAAAGACAAACGATGTTGCAGGTGACGGTACAACAACCGCATCTGTATTAGCACAGGCAATTGTAAGAGAAGGTTTAAAAAATCTGACTGCAGGTGCGAACCCAATGTCTATGAAACGAGGTATTGATAGAGCTGTAGAAGTTGCAACCGAAAAAATCAAATCAATGTCAAAACCTGTTAATACCAAAGAAGGTATTGCACAAGTTGCAACAATTTCAGCAGGTAACAATCCGGAAATCGGTGAACTTATTGCAGAGGCAATGTCAAAAGTAGGTCACGATGGTGTTATAACAGTTGAAGAATCAAAATCATTCGGAACAAATCTAAAAGTTGTTGAAGGTATGCAGTTTGATAAAGGTTATATTTCACCATATTTTGTAACAGATGCCGAAAGAATGGAAGCCGTTTTGGAAGATGCTTATGTTCTTTGTGTTAACAAGAAAATCAACCTTATTTCTGATTTGGTTCCTGTATTGGAACAAGTTGCAAGAGACGGCCGCTCTTTATTGTTAATTGCAGAAGATGTTGAAGGTGAAGCACTGGCAACATTGGTTGTTAACACTATGAGAAAAGTTTTAAGAGCTGTTGCTGTTAAAGCTCCTGGTTTTGGTGACAGAAGAAAAGCAATGTTAGAAGATATCGCTATTTTAACCGGCGGTCAAATGTTCACTGAAGAACTTGGCATCAAGTTAGAAAATATCACAACAGATATGATGGGACGTGCAAAACGTGTTACAGTAACAAAAGATGAAACAACTATCGTTGTTGGTGACGAAACAAAAGCTGCTGTTAAAGAACGAGTAAACTTAATCAGAAAACAAATTGAACTTTCTGATTCTGAATATGATAAAGAAAAATTACAAGAACGTATGGCAAAATTATCAGGCGGCGTTGCAGTTATTGAAGTTGGTGCTGCATCAGAAGTAGAACTTAAAGAAAGAAAATTAAGAATTGAAGATGCATTAAACGCAACAAGAGCTGCAAACGAAGAAGGTATCGTTCCGGGCGGCGGAGTTACACTTGTAAGAGTTCAACAAGAATTGGAAAACAAATTGAATTCATTCAACTTTGATTCTGATGATGAAAAGAGCGGTTACAAAATCTTAACTGCTGCATTAGATGTTCCGTTAAGAGCAATTGCTTACAATGCTGGTGCTAAATCTGATGTTGTTGTAGATAACGTTCGTTCCGGTAAAGATGCTTACGGATATGATGCATTATTATACAGATATGTAGATATGTTTGAAGCAGGTATTGTTGACCCTGCTAAGGTTACACGTTCTGCATTAGAAAACGCTGCATCTGTTGCTTCAATGTTATTAACAACAGAAGCTGCAGTTGTTGATGTACCGGAAGAAAAATCTGCTCCTGATATGTCTGCAATGGCTGGCATGGGCGGCGGTATGGGCGGTATGATGTAATCTTCAAACTGACTCATTCTTAATAAAAAATAACAACCGGCTTGAAAATAAAATCGAGCCGGTTTGTTGTTTATTGAATGGTGAGGGGTAAATATATTTGGTTTAATTTGAAAATTCAACGTGAAAAACAAAATCGGAAATTAGCCGTAACAAGATTAAAAATGTAAAATGAACAGAGGTTTTACGGTGATATCTAGTAATATTAATATAGTTTTGTAGTTGTAAGTAAAACCGGACTTTTAACGTAACATGATTAAAAAAGCAAAATGAACAGAATGGTTTGGTGGGGGTAAATGTAATTGGTTTAGTGTATGTTTTTACGTTGAAGACCAAACCGGACTCTTAACGTAACCTGATAAAAAAACTTGGAATCTAGAAATAAAACGTAACCTGTCTACGTGCGTAGCACAAAAAAAACCTTCCGAAAAAGGAAGGTTGGAATTTTTTGTGTAATTCCTCGTGTGTAGAAGGTTAGTGTGTGTAGGTTATGTATGAAATCTTTTTTCTAAGCTCAACGCTTACATATATATAAAGTATTTTTATATATACGAATTGCATACTCCTAATATTTTTGTTACATATTTTTATAATATTAAGTTTTGTAACAATATAAACAACATGTGAAATTCGAACAAAAGTATATACTTTATATATATGTAAGATGTAAATTTAAACGTTAAGTAGACAAAAGAATTACGTTTAAATAATGAGAGACAAAACCCTAATTCCCTTCCTAATTCCAAATTTTACTCCTTGCGAACAACGAGGAGTTTTTTTTGTTTTTAATCATGTTACGTTAAGCATCCGGTTTGGTTTGCAACACCACATTCAATCTATCTTTACAAAACATCACCACCAAACCATTCTGTTCATTTTGCATTTTTTTATCAAGTTACGACCAATTTCCGGTTTTACTGTTCACGTGAGATTCTCAAATTAAACCAAATACATTTACCCCCGTAAAACCATTCTGTTCATTTTGCATTTTTTAATCAGGTTACGTTATAAAAAGTGAATAGTGAATAGTGAGTAGTGAGTAGGCGTTAAAATTAAGGATATTCGTTTGGTAAAGGCTGAAAGAGGGAAATAGTTTTGCGCCAAACACTCATTTGATAGAAAAAGTTCTAGAATATAGAAACTATTCACTCCTCACTTTTCACTATTCACTAGAATATTAAACTTATATAAAGAACCGGATAACATGTGATACACTAGAATAGTAGAGGTTACTAATAAAAAGGGGAAGTTATATGATACCTATTTTTGATTCAAAACGTCAATACCAAGAAATCGGTGCTGATATAGAAAAAGCTGTTTGTGAAGTATTAAGATCCGGATCTTATATTTTAGGCAATAATACAAAATCATTAGAAAAAGAGTTAGCAGAATATACCGGTGCTAAATATGCAATCGGATTGAACTCCGGAACGGACGCTCTGCATCTTGCTCTAAGAGCTTTAGATATAGGCGCAGGAGATGAAGTTATTACAACAGCATTTACATTCGTTGCAACAGCAGAAGCAATAGGTATTGTAAACGCAAAACCTGTATTTGTTGATATTGATCCGGATACATTCAATATTGACCCTAAAAAAATTGAAGAAGCTATTACTCCTAAAACAAAAGCTATCATTCCTGTTCACTTATACGGGCAGCCTTGTGATATGGATGCAATTATGGACATTGCAAAACGTTATGATTTATACGTTATAGAAGATGCATGTCAGGCAATGGGTGCAGAATACAAAGGACAAAAAGTCGGTTCTATCGGCGATATAGGATGTTTTAGTTTTTATCCAACCAAAAACCTTGGTACAATGGGTGACGGAGGTTTAATTACAACCAATGCAGAACACTTGAAAGATAGAATAATCGCATTAAGAAACCATGGCGGTGCAATAAGATATCACCATGATGAAATCGGCGTAAACTCAAGACTGGATGAAATCCAATCCGCAATTTTGAGAGTGAAACTTCCACACTTAGATTCCTGGAACAAAAAACGCAGAGAAAAAGCTGCTATTTATAACGAACTTTTCTCTAAATGCGAAGATATCATTACACCAAAAGAACTTGATGATACTTATTGTATCTATCACCAATACACTGTCAAAATTCCTAACAGAGATGAAATTTTTGATAAAATGCACGAAGCAGGTATTGGCACAATGTTATACTATCCGATTCCTCTACACTTACAAAAAGTGCATGAATATTTAGGAATGGGCAAAGGTTCTCTTCCTATTACTGAAAAGAATACAGAAATAGTTATGTCACTTCCTATGTTCCCTGAACTTTCAAGAGAAGAACAAGAAACTATTGCAGATACTTTGATTAATTTAGTTGAAGAATCTAAAGCATTGGCATAACAAAAATAATTGAATATAAAGCGGGATATTTATCACAATATCCCGCTTTTTTGTGCCAAAAATCTTGATTAAAACATTCCTTTATTGTATCTTTATGGTGTGAGTGATAAGAGATTTATTGATGTGGATTTAGTTGTTAAAGAATGCGGTGTCAATAACGATATTGACCCGGATAAAATAGTGCAAAATATCATAAATCTTGAAAACAAATATGATGAATATGAACTAATACAAATATACAATCATATTTTAATCACTGCACATAATCCGAAGATTTTAATGACGGTTATATCTTTGGCTGACAAAATAAGGGATGAATCCACATTAGGACCTTTAGTTGACTTATTACTTACTAAAAATCAAGCCAGCCAAAAAATAGAAATAGATGATCTTATAAATGTAAGAGCTTTATGTGCTAAAGCTATATCAAATTACAAAGACACATCTGTAGTAGGTGCTTTGTTATATTGTTTAAATAACAAAGACGAACACTACAAAGTGAGGCTTGCCTGTGCTGATGCCCTCGGGAAAATAGGCGATAAATACGCAGTTGCACCATTGATTGATTTGGTACAGGATGAAGAAGAAAAATCCGTTTATTTAAAAGAATCTGCAGCATCTGCACTTGGTGCAATAGGTGACTTAAGAGCCGTAGACCCTTTAGTATCAATACTTGAGGCTAAACAAGGATTTCTTGATAAGTTTTCTTTTTTGAAAGAACGTGTAATTGAAGCCCTCGGAAAACTTAATCTGGATAATAAAAAAGTTCAGCAGGCATTAAAAAAATCACTCCTCGATTCTTCACCAATGGTTAGAATCAATGCAATAGAAGCAATCATGAATTCAAATGCCGAAAACGCATCAGAAATAATCAAAGACTGTTTAAAAGATGACGACAAAGAGGTTCAAAAAAACGCATTGATTGCAATGTATAACCTTGAAGGCAGAGATATACTGGATGAAGTTTTGCAATCAAATGAATACACCGAAGATCTAAAAGAAGAAGCCCAAAATTTGATTGATGAATATGAGGAATGCGATGAATAAAAAATCAATAATACTTTTATCCGGCGGATTGGATTCTCTTGTTTGTCTCGGTGCTGTAAAAGACGAATATAATATAACTCTTGCACTCACTTTTGATTACGGGCAAAAATCTGCCAAACAAGAAATAGACGCATCAAAAAAACTTTCAAAATATTATAATATTAATCACGAAGTCATAGAGCTTCCGTTTTTAAAAGCGATTACTAAAACTGCACTTGTAGATGAGAAAGATGTTCCAGAAAATGAGCTCTACACGGAATACAGTGCCAAAGCTGTATGGGTTCCTAATCGTAACGGACTGTTTTTAAACATTGCCGCATCTTACGCTGATACATACAATTTCACTCACATAATATTTGGAGCAAACAAAGAAGAAGGTGTTACTTTTCCTGATAACACTAAAGAATTTGCAGAGATTCTGACAAATTGTTTCAAATATTCAACATTATGTAACCCGCAAGTTGTTGCACCATTGATAAGCATGGACAAAAATGATATAGTAAAGTTAGCTTTAGAAAAGGATATGCCGCTTGAATTAACAAGAAGCTGCTATAACAAAAGTAAAAAAAATTGCGGGAAGTGTGAGTCGTGCAAACATCTGAAAGAAGCATTAATCGCTAACGGGGATACTAAATATATAAAGGTTTTATTTGAAAATGCAGACTAAGTTCATTGATGAGGAGATTAAATATATAGGTTCACAACTACAGCCTCACTGGATATATAAGAATTTTAAAATCCAGGGAGATGCAATTGTTGCATTTATAGGGGAATGCGAAATAAAACTTACCGAAATGGTTGACATTGAAGATGTTATTAATAACGAACCTATATACAGCAAATTAATGCTCAGTTTTATTACAGAACAGTTTAATATAAACCTTGTTGAAGGAGTATTCAGACAAAGATTACTTATTTGTATAATAAAAGAATTGTTAGAAAAACGGGGGATTTTTGTAGTCAGAAACGGTGACGATTTAATGATTGAAGGAGCAAAATTATCAGTTTCTATCGCAACAAAATCCACAACATCAATACTTATACATACAGGTTTAAATATTATTTCAGAAGGTGCGCCAGTTAAAGCATCAGGTCTAACCAGTGAATTAGGAATTACAGACATAAAAGAGTTTGCCAGAGATGTTATGAATGCTTATGCAGAAGAGTTAAAAGATATAGAACTGGCCAGCACTAAAGTTCGAGGAGTCTAAAATGGGAAATCAATATTATAAAAAGAATAACAAGCAAATAGAAGAAAAACCCAGCTATATAAAACTATTTTTTGGTGCATTTTTTATGATGCTGATTTTGTTTGTCGTAATTGCTGTTCATCTTTTCTCCAGTGTTGATACCGCAATAGGAGAAAATGATGAAGGAGATATAAAAGAATCAGGACTTGGCGTAAAACATTTAATTGACAGCCGCCTTAAATTTATACAAATGGAAGACAATAATAAACTTCCATCAAATCAAGCTCCAAACGTTATTCAAACAAAAGAAGAAGAACTTGCAGCAGAAAATAATAACTCTGCGGAAGTCCAGACACAAACATTTGGCGGACAAGATTATTCACATCCGTATGGTGAAAATAATTCGTTCACATCTTCTGAAACAACATTTCCAACCCCAACCGAACAACAAAGTACAATCAAACACCCTGAAGGAGTAAAACCACAAACTTCTGCAGCTACTCACACAGCAACAGTTTATAAGGTTTACATAGGTTCTTACAGCACCCTCGAACAAGCACGCGTTGCACAAAGTATTATCCAGGATGCAAATCTCGGGGTTACATCTTTTGTTAAAACAGGAAGCAATGGAGCATATACTATTCAAGTTGGCTCATACAGCGATATGACAAAAGCACAAAACCTTACAAATGAATTGAAAAAAAATCACTTCCCGGCAAGAATGGTACAAGAATAAAATGGAAATACCTTATTTAATTGATACTCATGCCCATATTGATATGGCAGAAAATTCTGATGAAATTATTCAAAATGCAACCGCTAACGGAGTAAAAAAAATTATTATCCCGTCAGTTGAAGAAAAGTTTTTTGAAAAAATCATTCAAATCGCAGAAAATCATGAAAATATCTACTGTCAGCTCGGTATTTTCCCGTCAGAAGCTAAAACCTGGACAAATAAAATAGAACAAAAAATAAAAGAACTTGCTCAGAATCCTAAGGTTGTTGCAATAGGAGAAATCGGACTTGATTATTACTGGGATAAATCTTTTGTCGAAGAACAGAAAGAAATATTCAAAAAACAAATCCTGATTGCAAATGAACTGAACCTACCAATTGTTGTTCACGACAGAGAAGCTCACAAAGATTGTATTGATATAATAAAAGAATACAACCAAACTTCAACAGTTATTTTTCACTGTTTTTCAGGTAGTGTGGAAATGATGAGAGAATGCGTAAAAAACGATTGGTTTATAGCATTAGGCGGAGTTGTAACATTCAAAAATGCAAAGAAAATGAAAGACGTTGCAAAAGAGATTCCGATTGATTATCTCCTGCTTGAAACAGATTCTCCGTATCTTACACCTGTTCCGTACAGAGGGAAAGAAAACCAGCCTTCATACATAAAATACGTAGCAGAAGAAATTGCAAAATTGAGAAATGAAAATGTTGAAGATATAATAATAAAAACATCACAAAATGCAGAAAGAGTATTCAAAATTTGAAAAAAGAACGATTAGACAAAATACTTGTAGATTTAGGTTATTTTGAGAATAAAAGCAAAGCATCCGCAGCAATAATCGCAGGTGATGTAAAAATTGGGGATGAAATTATAACAAAAGCAGGCTACCAGCTTGACCCGGCAAAAGAATATGATTTTACGGTCAAAACAATGCCATATGTATCAAGAGGTGGTTTTAAACTCCAAAAAGCCCTCGATGCGTTCAAATTTTCACCGCAAGACCGTATCTGTCTTGATGCCGGAGCTTCAACAGGCGGGTTCACAGACTGTCTGTTACAAAGAGGTGCAAAGTTTGTCTATGCAGCAGATGTCGGCTACGGTCAGCTTGCCTGGAAAATCAGAACTAATACTCGGGTAAAAACAATCGAAAAAACCAATCTTAAAATTTGTTCGCCGGATGATATTTATTCTGAAAATGAACCAATGGCAGATTTACTGGTATCAGATTTATCCTTCATATCACTTGAAAGAACACTTCCGAATCTGAAAAAGTTACTCAATCCGGATTTTCATGAGATGATATGCCTTATAAAACCACAGTTTGAAGCCGGTAAAGAACTTATAGAAAAAGGCGGGGTTGTAAAAAATCCAAAAACACATATAATGGTTATTGAAAATGTAGTCAATTGTGTACATAACCTAGGTTATACTATTCTTGGTCTAACGTTTTCATCGATAAAAGGTCCGGCAGGAAATATTGAATATCTCATTTATTTCTCAACCGAAAAACAAACAGAAGCCTATATTCAACCGGCAGAGATTGTAGAGAGAGCACACAAAGAGTTAAATAATCTTAACGTTATTAACTAGCAAATTTATAATTTTTTGTTTTTATTATATGATATAAAATGTGACTTACATATATAGAAAGGAGCCCAATGAATTGGAAATAACTAATAACTTTAACGGAACAGACGAACACTTGGGAAGACACGTATTAGCAGAATTCTTTGACTGCGACCCTAATATTTTAAACAACAAAGATAGAATTGAAAATAATATGGTAGATGCGGCAATTGAATGTGGTGCAACAGTTGTACAAAAATGTTTCCACATGTTTTCACCATTCGGGGTTAGTGGAGTTGTTATCATTGCCGAAAGTCATTTATCAATACATACATGGCCGGAATTGGGCTACGCTGCAGTAGACTTATTTACTTGCGGTACAAAATGTGACCCGAAAGTTGCCTACGAATTCTTGAAAAACAAACTGAATTCTAAAAAAGCTTTCTTTACTGAATTGAACCGCGGTATCCTTAACCACGAAACAATGCAGTTAACACACAAAACTTTCGAACTTGCTCAACAAATCGAAAGCTAGGGGGGGGTAAATGCAATTCAGATTTATTTCTGTCTACACATTAAAAGTAGAATAAGGGGTAAATGCAATTCAGATTTATCTCTGTCTACACATTAAAAGTAGAATAAGGGGTAAATGCAATTTAGATTTATCTCTGTCTACACGTTAAAAGTAGAATGAAAGTGAAAAGATAGTTATGTATAACGTCTTTTCACTTTTCACTAGTCACTATTCACTAATAAAGAGGAGAGATTATGGCAAGAGTATTAGTATCACTAAGTCCTGAATTTTTAGAGGAAGTTGATTCATTGGCTGATGCAGAACAAAGAAGCAGAAGTGAATTTATAAGAGAAGCTCTAAGACATTATCTGCGTAAAAATAAACATCAAAATACTGCAAAAGCATCATACAATGCTGAAATACTTGAGGATATGCTAAACTAATACTTTATCTGATTAACAAAGTATTCAACCCATTTAATAATTGTAGATATTTCGTAAGGTTTCGGGATATATAAATCGGCACCGGAGTTTAAAACCATCGTTTTATCATGCTGTACCGATGTTGCAATTATTTTTGCATTATAAAATTCCCTTGTATTCTTTAATTGTCTGCATAATTCCAGCCCCTTCATATCATCACCGGAATCAATTAATAATATTGAAGGGCAGGTATTCTCTATTTCTTCAAGAGTTGAAATGACATCATAACCTTGCAGTTCTAATGTCGTTTTTAATAATAGAGATAATGCCTCATCTTTTTCAAAAACAGCAATTTTATTATTAAACTTTTCGTTCTGAATAGAATTTTCACCGGATAACTTTGGTCTGTCCACAACATAATTTGATTTTGAAGGTAATTTTGCCATGGATTTTAATTGATATAACTTATTGAATAATTTTTCAGGGTCATTATAAGTATCAAATTCACTTGATATAACCCCTATACTTACAGATAGAAATTGAACCCTTATCCCTGCAGTCTCATCCCCTTGTAAAAGCATATAACCGCGTTTGGAGTCTTCGTTTGAATAGAACTTCGGAGCAACCGTATCAAATGCAAATGTTAGAAATGTCGCAACTTTTTCGGCAGATACCGGATGAGTTATTATCAAAAATTCGTTATCACTTATCTGGCTCAAAAAATCATTTTCAGAAAGTGTCGATTTCATAAGAGCAATAAACGCCTGAACAACCCTATCTGCAGCAAGTTCAGTATATACTTCTTTATACGGAAGAAAATTATCTATCCCGATTAACAAAACTGCCCAATCGTTCTTTCTTGCCAAAATACGTTTTAAAGCTCTCATTGAATATTTTTTATTCGGCAAAAGAGTTTTATTATCCAGATTGGATTCTATTTCACGTCTTAAATGTGCCCTGATTCTGGTTTTAAATTCTTCTATATTAACCGGTTCACTAATAAAATCATCGGCACCGCTTTCCAGAACCTTTATTCTGTCTTCTAATTCCGCCGATTTTGACATGGCAACTATTATCGGGCGCATGTTATAAGTCAAAACCCTTATCTTGTTACAAAAATCTGCCAGCGACTCAGGAATACTGTCAGATATTATTATCAAATCAGGTTCAAATTCTTGGATGTATTTGAACGCATCCATTAAATTGTTAACAATAGAAACGGAAGTATCAGAAGACTCAAGAGCCTTTTTATACTTTGTTGACAATTCTTTTCTTGTATCAATGATTATTGCGTTACTGAGCATTTAACATGTTCCTCGATATTATACACAGGGAACTTTACTTCAAACTCTGTTCCTTTACTCAAATTCCTAAAAGAAATAGTTCCATGCATTTTTTCAACAAGAGTTTTTGTAATGTACAACCCTAAACCGCTGCCCTGGATTTTGCGGGTTAAAGGATTGTCTATTCTTGAAAACTTTTCAAAAATTTTTTCTGCATATTCTTCACCTATACCAATTCCTTCATCCTGAACTTTAATTGATACATATTTATCATCGTGGGATGTAATTATCTTTATCGTTGAACCTTCGTCCGAATATTTTGCAGCATTTTCAGTCAAGTTAATCATTATTTGCTGGAATTTTTCTAAATCCAGAGACACTGCAGGGTTCGCAGAATCAAATTCTCGTACTATTTTGTGAGTCTTATACTGCTGCTGCACAATCTGTATTACAGGTAGTATTGCAGAATTTACATCAACACTTTTTAATATAAGAGTTTCTTTCGGTAATTTGGTAACAGAAAGAATATTTTCAACCAGATTAATCAATCTGTTTGACTGCTGTTCTATAATCAATAAAAACTTCTTTTTGCTCTCATCATCAAGCCTTTCCCATGACGAAAGCATGGTTTGTGCAAAACCTCTAATACTTGTTAAAGGGGTTCTTAATTCGTGCGAAACTGTTGATATAAAGTCATCCTGATTTGTCATACAGAAATTATATCATATTGAAAAAAAAGTTACTAGACAATTCGTTATGTCTGTATTATTATAAACAATGTCAAATGACTGCTTGCCCTTGTGGCGGAATCGGTAGACGCGTTGGACTTAAAATCCAATCGGGGTTATCCCTCGGTGCCAGTTCAAGTCTGGCCAAGGGCAGTTATAAAAAGCTCACAGAAATGTGGGCTTTTTAATATAGGGAGAATTTATATGGATTTAGAAAAATTCTTTGAGTACGTAAATAACCAAAGAAAGGTTGATGCGAAATCAGGATTGTATGATACATTTCATGAACTTGCACAAGAAGCTCTTAAAATAACATCAGAAATTAATTACAAATACCATACTCCGGAAGAAATAGTCGAACTTTTTTCTAAATTGACACACAAAAAAGTTGACCCGTCATTTAGAATGTTTCCGCCGTTTTATTCGGAATGCGGTATAAATATCACTGTCGGCAAAAATGTATTTATTAATGCCTGCTGCAGATTTCAGGATCAAGGCGGAATAACTCTCGGCGACGGCTGTTTCATAGGTCATAACGTAACAATTGCAACACTTAACCACGATCCGAACCCGGAAACAAGAGTTGCAATGTTTCCTAAACCTGTAGTCCTCGGAAAAAATGTATGGGTAGGCTCGGATTCAACAATTCTTCCGGGTGTAACAATAGGTGACGGTGCCGTTATCGGAGCAGGTTCAGTTGTTACAAAAGACGTTGAAGCCAATACTATTGTATGTGGAAACCCTGCAAAATTCTTAAGAAAAATTTGAAATAAAATAATTTAACATAAAAAACGGGAATACTTTTGCATTCCCGTTTTTAAATAATTATACCATCTCAAGTTTTAAACATTCTTTAATATCTTTAACTATCAAATCAGGTGTTAAATGGTACCGTTCGTAGAGCTCATTTAACGGTACTAAGTCCGTAAACTCTTTCTTTGCACCATAGTTTAGAACTTTCATATCAGAACCGCCGTAGAATCTTGAAATCTTTTCACCGAATCCGCCGTCAAGTATACCATCTTCAAGTGTAATAACAAGTTTATGATTCGATTTTAATGATTCAAGAAGTTCTTCATCTATTCCTGTTATATAATGAGGATTAATTAACGTTGCATTAAGCCCCAATTTTTCTTTAACCTGCCTGCCCAGTTCAAAGAAAGAACCGAGAGCTATAATTGCAACATCTTCACCTTCTTCAACAATTTTATATTTATTAAGTTTTGAATAATCCGTTGTATCCTCAGCCCCGGAGGAAACAAATTTTCCGAACGGCACTCTTATTGCCACCGAATAATCTTTTTGTTCCACAGCCCAATCAAGCATTCTCAAGTATTCTTCTTTATTAACAGGTGCAAGATAAACAATATTCGGGATATTACTAATCAAAGGAATATCAAAACATCCAAGGTGAGTTGCATCAGCATCTGAAATTCCGCCCCAGTGTATTAGAAGTGTTGCAGGACTGTTATTCAATGCCAAATCTTGAGACAGCTGGTCATAAGTTCTTTGAACAAATGAGCTTAATAAAGGAAGAATAGGTTTTGCCCCGGACTTTGCAAGAGCTGAAGCATAAGCAACCGCATGTTCTTCTGCGATACCTACATCCGTATAATTCTTACCAAGCTGTTTTCTAAATTCAGGTGTAAACCCGTAAGCCCCCGGTGTTGCTGCTGAAATTGCAATAACCGCAGGGTCTTGTTTCACTTTATTAAGAATATAATCATTTGTTACGGTTAAATAACTTTCTTCAACCGCAGCAGGTTGTAAATCCTCTTTTTCATCTAAAGTCCCCGGTAAAATCCAGTGGAATTTTTCTTTATTTTGCTCGGCAGCCGCAAGCCCCTTACCCTTTAATGTACACATATGAACAACTGTTGGATGATTAATATCTTTTACTTTTTCAAATGTATCTATTAACCGGTTAAGGTCATTACCGTCTTGAATAAAGTAATAATCAAAGCCTAACGATTTAAAGAAGTTACACTCAGCCTTACCATTTGTTTCTCTTAAAAGTTTAAGGTTTTTATACAAACCGCCTGAATTTGGAGCAATAGACATATCATTATCGTTAACTATAATAATTATATTGCTGTCTAAAGTTGCTGCATTATCAAAGCCTTCAAATGCTTCGCCGCCTGAAAGCGAACCGTCACCGATTAAAGCAATAACGTTTCCTTTTTCACCTTTTAAATCTCTTGCTTTTGCAGCACCGGTCGCAAGACTGACAGAGGTTGAAGTGTGACCGACTTTAAATATATCATGCTTGCTTTCTTTCGGATTTGTATAACCTGAATAAGAATAATATTTATCAGGGTTAGTAAATCCTTCTTTCCGGCCGGTCAACATTTTATGAGGATAGCACTGATGAGATACGTCAAAAATAATCTTATCTTGAGGTGAATTAAATACATAGTGCATCGCAATTGTTGCTTCTACTATACCTAAATTCGGAGCCATGTGTCCGCCTGTTGCATTAACCTTTGTTATAATTGCCTCTCTCATTTCGCCTGCAAGAGTATTCATTTCATCTATAGAAAGCTTTTTTACATCTTGAGGACTGTTTATTTTATCAAGAATATTAGACATTTAAACTCCTTTCGTTTCTTATTACAATATTACCGTTACATTCCATTATTGCATCTTCAAATATAATATCATCAACACTGTCAACTGTAATTGTTCCGGATTTCGGATTCTTTATTGATATAATGTTTCCTTTGATATCCGCCTCAACATCAGAATACTCAAAAGATAAATCCGTATCTTCCATTGTACAGTTAATTAATTTCAAGTTTTTACAATAACACAACGGCTGAGTTCCTATGATGTGACAATTAATTAGTGTCAAATTTTCTGAAAACCAGCCTAAGTACTCACCTTTTACAAGAGAATTTTCGACAGTTATATTTTTACTGTGCCAGAAAGCATCCTTTGTATCAAGTTCGGAATCTTTTATATGCAGGTTTTCCATATATTGGAACGAATATTTTCCCTTCATTTTAAGGTTAACGATATCAACATTATTCGTATCAAGAAGAAAATATTCTGCTTCAATCGAAGAATTTTTTATATTTACTCCATTACACTTCCAGCCGAATTCCGGGGATTTTATATTACAACCGGATACTACAACATTTTCACATTCTCTCAAACACTTAATTCCTGTAATATCGCATCCTTCAATAATCCCGTTTATTCCATACCATACAGATGCACGTGTAAGTTCATCCATTTTAGAATTAATAATTCTAAAATTCTTTGCATGCCAGACAGGGTATCTCAAAGAAAAAGAGCAATTTTTTACAGTAAAATTTCTGCATTCTTTAAGAACGGATTCTCCGTCTTTGGGACCTGCAAAAGTACAATCAACAACTTCTGCATCAACGAGATTGTATAATGCCCTTTCTTCATCATAAGTTTGATTGCTAATACATTTCGTCATTTGTAAATCTCCTATATACTTAAATCATCGGCTTGTCTTTTAGAATTAAACGGCAGCTGCGAAAGAATAATCGCAACTATCATAAATACGCAGCCTAAAACTTCTCTGAGAGTCAGAGTTTCACCTAAAAATATCATTCCGCCGATTACTGCAAAAACCGCTTCACTGCTTAGAATAAGAGTTGCAAGAACCGGATGCGTTGCTTTGTGCCCCAATATTTGAAGCGTATATGCAACAGCTGTTACAACAATTCCCGCAAAAAGAATCGGTTTCCAGCCGGCAGCAATTGCTGTCAATCCCGGATGCTCATAAAACAACATAACAGGCATTGCCAAAACTCCGGCAATAAGAAACTGTAACCCTGAAAGTTTAAACGCACTTGTACGTTTTGAATAATAACTTACAACTATTATATGAAGTGCAAAGAAAAATGCACTCACCAAAAGCAAGATATCGTGTATTTCAAATTCCATTGCACCTTTTGCACATAAAAGATATAAACCAATAAACGCAAGAAATATACTAACTTGAACATTCGGTAAAAGTTTTTGTTTCATAAAAACAGCAATAACCGGAACAAATAAAACATACAAAGAAGTTATAAATCCTGCTTTTCCTGCGGGCGCAAAAATCATACAATACTGATTTATTGAAAACGCAATAAATAATACAAAACCTGCAAGCAGCCCGCCTTTCCATAATGCTTTTGATTCTTTTTGTGTCATTTTAGTATCAGCAATTCGAGCTTGCAACAAAATTACCGGAACAAGGCTCAAACTCCCGATTAAACTTCTCAAAACATTAAAAGTAAACGGCCCGACATAATTCATGCCGGCTTTTTGTGCAACAAAAGAAAGTCCTGATATCATTGCAGCCATCAAAAGCGATATATTACACAGAATATATATTTTTTTAGAATTTTTCATAAAATTTTCCTATAATAATATTTTAATTCTTGAGAGTTGCTATCAGTCAAGTACTTTTTATGATAAAATATTTTTAAGGAGAAAAGTTTATGTATACGATTAAAGAAGTTGCAAAATTAATGAATGTATCTGAACACACACTAAGATTCTGGGCAAAAAGCGGATTATTTCCCGGGGTTAAAAGAGATGCCAATAATATCCGCCAATTTTCTGATCATGACTTAGGCTGGGTAAAGATTGTAAAATGTTTACGCTCTGTCGGAACCGATAACAAATCTATTAAACGTTATATAGATCTTTGTCTTGTGGGTGATTCAACTATCCCTGAACGTTTTGGTATAATTAAAGCTACCAGAATAAAAGCTCTGCAGCAAATGGAAGAACTCAAAAAACAATTGGAATTATTGGATTATAAAGAAAGTTATTACGAAGAATTAATCAGAAATAATAAGAATGATAAATATAATCCGGTGAATGATATCAAAGAGGCTGTAAGTTAAACACTAAGCCCCATATGATAAGCTTCATCCAATAGTTGCGTACGTGTAATATCATCTTTTGCCCAAACCCCGCAGCCATATATACATCCTTTTTCTTTTGCGCCTTCAAGGCAAGAGGTAAAACCGCGAAAATCATTAAAGGTATTTTCCAGAGCTTTACGATTCGGATCTGCAGCAGTTGCAATAAAATAGAATTCTTTGTTTGATAATCTTGTATATCTAGAACAGCAACGGTCAATAAATGTTTTCATCTGACCGCTGATTGCGTAGAAATAAACAGGCGTTGCAAGAACAATAACATTTGCTGCGAGCATTTTTTCAAGAATTTCATCCATATCATCTTTTTGAGAACAAGCTGTATAGTCATTTGTGGTACAAAGCCCGCATCCAACACAGTAGTTTATTTTTTTATCGCGTAAGAAAATCTTTTCTACATCGTGTCCGGCTTCGCGAGCCCCAAACATAAACTTAT
Organism: Candidatus Gastranaerophilales bacterium; assembly: GCA_944324855.1. GTDB lineage: Bacteria > Cyanobacteriota > Vampirovibrionia > Gastranaerophilales > Gastranaerophilaceae > UMGS1585. Next base: position 17,846 of record CALUXY010000021.1, read on the forward strand.
TACAAAGAGTATCAGAATTACCGCCTTTTCTAGGGCTTGCAGATATTATTAAAACCTTTTTCATAAAGCCTGTTCTCCTTTTTTATTATTATATGCTTGATAGCCGCTATCAGTCAAGTTTAAAATACTCATCCAGCCATTCATAAAGTGTTTTTTGCCCGCCAAACTCTATACCCAAATCTTTTACCAGACCAAGTGAACGTATGTTATCTATATTCAGATTAAACACCCTTGGTAAATGTTTATAATTATTTTTCTCAATTACATCCATCAAAAGCTGTTTTGTATCTTTATCATATACATTAGAATAATTTAACCCCAGTTTCCCGCAGAAAGGTCCGTTTACTGTTCCGTCAGATTCTTTGTTCAAAAGGCCGAATGTACGACAAACTAAAGCCCTGTTTGAATATACAGAACATTTTTTATCAATTAAAAAAGGACATACATAATAACCGTTCTCATCCTTCACGGTAGAATCGAAATTTTCCTTTATCTTGTTTTGTATCTCAGAAGGGAGTTTTTTATATCCTTCCATCAAATACATAAACTCTATTTTCGTAAACGGATATTCCCCGTACTCACAACAATACGAACACCCCTCATGACAACAAATATAATCTTTTTGATGTTCAAACATTGCCTCAATATCTTTAGTAAAAATATCTAAAAATTTCTCATAATTTTCAAACATTAATTTGCCCCGCTAAACCCTTTTAACCAATCAATCAGTCTTTTAGATTCTCCAAAATCAAGTTCCAAATCTTTTACAAGTTTTAGATTAAATAATATAGACCTATCCAGGGCATAAAACTTTGGCTCTTCTTTATAACCGAGTTCTCGAACTTTTTCTTCCGAGATTTTATTATTCTCAGAATCATACACTTTTGCATAATTCAACCCCTTATGCACACAAAACGGAATATTATACTCATCTTTCCCATCAATATTGGAAAATGTCATAAGTCCGAATGTACGGCAGATAATTCCTCTGTATTTATACACAGAACATACATTATCTATTAAAAACGGACATTCTTTTTCTGATTCGTTATTTATCAACTGTTTGATTTTATTATCAACAATCATTTTAGTTTTATCATCTAATTGTTTGTACCCTTCAATTAAATATTCAAATTCCAATTTAGAAAAAGGAACCCCGATTGTTTTACAGCACAAATCACACCCTTTTGAACAGGAGATATATTCTTTTTGCTGCTCAAACTTTCCGTTGATATAGTCCATAATAAAATCTAAAAATTTTTCGTAATTTGATATATTCATAACAACAAAAATTTTAACATTAATTTGTTCGTTTAATCAAATAAATAAATTCTTAATATTTATACATATTTTAAATATATACACTTTATATGTTTAATATATATGTTATAATAATAATAATATGAAGGACAAAGAAGAGTTAGAAGGGCAAGAAAAGACCACAAAAAAAGACCATAATGAACTTGAACAAAAATTTAATGAACTCTTTGAAATAAAAGAGATATCAGTTTTTGGCAAAAAATCACTCCAATAAGGATGGAATAAGCCATTCAATAAGCATCTTGGACTCACCAAAATCTATTCCGAGAGTTTTAGCCAAACTAAGATGCATCATATTTTCACGGGACAAATTATACGCTTTAGGCATAACTTTGTAACCTAATTCTTCAACTTTTTCTTCCAGTATTCTCTTTTTCTCTGCGTCATACACTTTTGAGTAATTGAGCCCTATTCCTGCGCAATATGGAATTGTCAGCTTTCCTTCAGAATTCTCCGTAATAAGTCCGAAAGTTCTGCAAATAATCCCGCGATACTGATAAACACAGCAGCTGCCGTCTATTAAAAACGGACAATCATGAAGAAAATTTTCACCTTTGTGTTCTTCCAATTCTTTTTTTAATTGTATTAAATTATCTTTTACTATTTTTTTTACTTCTTCCGGCAGATTATTATAACCAAGCTTTATATAATCAGCCTCTAGCTTTGAATAAGGATACATCCCTTTTTCACAGCAGCCTGAACAGCCGTTTTGGCAGCAAATGTATTCTCTCTGATATTCAAATATTTTTTGTAATTCCTCTGAGATTACACTCAAATAATACTCGTAACGTTTAAGTAATTCCAGATTATCCATATATATAGTTTTACATTTCATTTAGAGTCCACGTCAAGTATTTTGTAATAAAACTTAATAAATAGCCCAACTGGCTTATAATCACATAACTATTTTTTTACTATGATGAAAACGAGAGAGATTATATAGAGGATTATTATGGCAGCTAGAAAGATTAAAGTTTGTATGGTTGAAGATCATGCTTTAACCAGAACAAATTTCAGATATGAATTAGGTAAATATGATGATATTGAATTAGTCGCAGAATTTGATAATGCAGAAGCATGTATCGGATATATGAGACTACACAAAGTAGATACAATCTTAATGGATTTGGGATTACCATATTTAAACGGACTTGATGCAACCAAAATTATAAAAAAAGATTATCCGGACACTAAGGTTATTATAACAACATCCCATGAAACAGAAATTGAAATACTAACAGCTCTATCTATCGGTGCAAATGCATATCTTTTAAAAGACAGCTGTTTAAATAATGTTCATACAATAATCCAATCTGTTAACAATGGAGCTATATGGATTGATCCACGTCTTGCACAATTAACGATTAATGTATTTAAACACCAAAAAGAAAAAAAAGATGCCAGTGAAGAAATTATTAACCTGACAGGACGAGAGAAAGAAGTTTTAAAGCTATTAGCCCATGGACTAAGTAATACTCAAATCGCAAAAGAATTAGTTATAAGTTCGCATACAGCAAAAGTACACGTATCAAATATACTTTCAAAACTAGCCGTTGTCGATAGAGTTCAGGCAGCCGTTAAAGCATACAAAAGTGATTTGTGCGTAGAAGAACCCGTTTAAAATAATTGATATGACTAAAAAATTACAACAACAGAGAGATAATTATATCGCAATTTTAAATCATGACTTAAAACCTCCTACAATTGCTCTTGTTCGTTCTTTAGAATTACTTTTAAAGGAATCATTAGGAATACTAAATAAAGAGCAGAAATATTTGTTAAAGTTAATGCTAGATTCAAGTCATTATATGTATTTCATGCTTAATACTTTAATTGCAGCTTATAAATATGAAAACAAAGAAATAAAACTAAAATATGATTCATTTAATATTTTATTGCTCTTAGAAGAATGTATTACTGAATTTGACCGGCTAATTAAATATACAGGACAGAAAATTAAAATCCAATCAGAACTCAATGATACATCAACATACATTAATGCTGACAGATTTCAATTAAAACGTGTTATTAATACCTTGTTAGCTAATTCAATAAGTTACAGTAATACTGATTCGGATATAATTATTACTGTCAATGATATAATTGAATATGATATTTCCAAATTATGTATTAAATTTACATATCAAAGTAATTCAAAAGACAAAAAGACATTTGATAATATTTTTAAAAAATATACAACTCATAAAGACAAATTTAATAGAGTCGGAGCAGGTTTAGGATTATATTTATCAAAACAAATTATTGAAACACATAATGGAAATGTCTTCTGCTCACGCGAGGAAAATAAAACAAACTCGTTCGGATTCACTCTTAATAAATAGTCCTATTTTAAATCATTAAATACGTTTGATAAAACACTTTCCCATACATCCATATACTCTGCCTGATATGGTTTAACAGATTTATACCAGATAACATCGTTTCCTTTTAAGTTAAACCAGCGGTATTCCGTAAAATGATTAAATAACCCGAATGTTTTTACACCAAGAGCCCCTGCGAGATTCAAAATAACATTATCGGTTGTGATTACTATATCCATATTTTTAATTGCAGCAGCTGTATCTTCAAATGTTGAGAAATCTTTACCAACATTTATTAATTTACACTCTTTAGGAAGTTTATCAATTTGTTTTTTAGGATCTTCATGCTGCAATATATATACATCAATACCTTTTTTCTTCAATAATGGTATAAATTCTTTTAATTCTATATCACGATTCAAATCACGGGAAACATTATGCCCTTCAAATGCAAGCCCGACTTTTAAATTTTTCTTATTGGTTACAAATTCGCACCCAAAATGTTCTACCTTCTTTTCATCAACAGATAAATAAGAATCTGTATCCGGAATATCATCTGATTCAATTTCCAAAAGCAATGGCAGATTCATAATCGGAACATGGTAATCATATTTTAGTTTTGAAAAATCAGTATCTAATCCGTATACTTCAACACCTAAATCGGATGACTTAAATAAATCAACCAATTCAGTCTGTACAATAAACAAAACTTTTTTAGCCTTTTTAGCTAACAGTTTTACAAATCTGGCATACATAATTGAATCACCATAACCTTGTTCGCATTGGACAAGAATAGTACTTCCTTTTATATCTGATTTATTTGTCAACTCTTTCTCAGGTGCTAACATCGGCGGATAAAGTGCAGGTTTCGTTTCTTTCATAAAACGATACGCAAAATATTTATATCCGTTTTTGAAATCCCCGTTATGTATCAGAAAACAGCCGTAATCAAAGAAATCATCATTTTTCGGATTTACTTTCAATACTTTTTTATAAAATTTATCAGCATTTTTAAAGTCATCCATCTTACTGTATATTAACGCAATATTGCGCATAAATGTTCTTGAATTAGGGTTTAAAGAATGCGCTTTCAAGAAATATTTTAACTGTCTGTCTAAAAACTTGTCATTATAATATGTGGAGTATAAGTGCCCCAATGTATTATAAACAAGTGCATCTGTTTTATTATTTTTTATATATTTTTCAAACCGTTCAATAGATTCAGGTATCATATTGAATTTGAAATACAACAAATCACCGATAACATAATTTGCTCTATCTTTATCTTTTGCAGATTCTTCATACCTTTTGAGATACTCCATTGCCAAATCTTTTTGGTTTAATTCGGCAAGGCAATCAATTAATTTTACAAAATCGCCTTCTTCCAGGGTTGAGTTATTAAATATATTCTTATATTTAATCATAGCCTCTTCCCAGTTTTTATCTTTATACATCTGGTTAGCTTTTTTTAATTCCAAATCTAAATACGGAGTCATAATATTTGCCGGAATCGGAGAATATTGCATGATTTTTTTATACGTTTCAACACCGTATTTGACATTGTCATTCATTGATAATCCTGCCGCAACACCGATATTTACGCCCAAAATCAAATCATCAGTATTTGGAACCGGACTTCCTATCAAACTGTTCGAACTATTTAATGCCAATTCCAAATATTTTTTGTAATTAATATTATCTTTCTTAGATTTAAAAATTAAACTGATTAAATGATAAACAGAACTATCCGTATTAACCTGTGATACGTAATCCAGATAATATGTAAGTGCTTTTTCTTTTTTATTAAAATAAAAGTAATAAATATCTCCGATGTTTTTTTTATATCTTATATCACTTGTAAAATTATAAAGAGTTTCATAAGCTGCAATCAGTTCTTTGAGGTTTTGAGAATTCAGGTTCTGTTCACTCAAAATATCATTTACAATATCTGCATTCTTACGAACAACATCAAGGATATTCATTTCTGTACAGTAATTATTTTGCATAAATCTATTATAGCATTAATCTTTAATCTGAAAAACACATTTTGAACAATGAGCTTTTGGATGTCTCATAAGATGATCTTCTAAATCGTACATTTCTGCAATACGAGTAACAAGAATATTCCCGCACATAGGGCAGTGAATTTCTTCTTCTCCGCTCAGTATCTGTTGTTTTATATCTTCAATAATTTCATTCGATATTATTTGCGTACTAAGTTTCTTTTCGTACTGCTGTATATCTGCCGGCTGGCATTTTAAAGCTTTTGCAAGCTTTTGCCGTATCGTGACAGGCAGAAACAACTCTTTACCCGATTCAATATCTTCAATTACGGAAATATCTACTCCGCTCTTTTTTGCAAGACCGGAGGAAGACATTCCTAATTTTTCACGTCTTAAATTTATAAATGTTGATAGAGTATCCATAGTTTACTTATTCAATAAATATATTTTGTACTCAGAAGGCATTAACTTACCGATGGTAAGTTCCGTCAACGGCGCTGCCAGCTGTTCCTCAGCAAAATCAATACCGTTAAACCTATATTCTGAAACTATTTGATAATCACAAGGAAGGGTTAGCTGTTTATCAAATACTTCTCTGCCTTCTCTTATTTCGGTATATGATCTTCCGTTGTCTTCTATAAGGAATTTTTCTGTCGGAGCCGTATTATTTGCAACAACAAGTATTGCATTTTTTACACCTTCTTTTGATATTTGCCAAACAGTAAATCCGTCATCGTCCTGTCTTACAACATGAGCCTCACCGCCGGTTATGATTTCAGAATTTTTGACAAATCGGTCTATCGCATCAAATTTTGCAAAAAACTCGTCGTTGCGTTCTCTAACCATAGAAATTTCTGAACCTATTACACGTTCAATACCGACTTTGGTAAATGATTCGTCGCCATCTATATATAATACAGGTCTTTGCGCATTTTTTCCGCCCGGTAAGAATTTATACTTGAACCATTTAAACAACGCACCATCAAATCCAAGCTGCCCCGGATATCTATCAATTGCTTCAAATTCACCATCTTGATTATTGTATGTTTTTAAAATAGATAATTGAGAGGTTTTATTAGAAGCAAGATTGTAATTTGATAATCTTGTATTATCATCAACAATAACTTGAGGATTTTTCCCGCTTTGCGCAACAATATCATTTCCCCACAAAAGATCAAACCCCATATCTTCATGATATTCTTTCAAATAATTATCCCAGAGCATATATTCAGCTAATGTTGCAAAATACAATACATGTTCTTTCATTTCTGAATTCAACATACCGAGAACTTTTCTAGGCGCTCTGTAACTTATTGGAATACCGTCTTTTTCTGATACGTTATCAACAACATGATCGATATGGTCTACTCTAAACCCGTCAAAGTTATAGTCTTTTTGAAGCTTTTTCATTGAATTGATAAAGAATGAGATAACATCACCGTTAAATTTGCCATTTTCTAAACAAACAAAATAGTAAGGTGTTTGACAATCGAGATTAGCAAATTCTGAAACATCTTCATCTTTATAATCAAAATGTTTAAATACAGGATATGAACCGCATTCACTCATTTTGTCAAATATAGGAACACCTGCGGAACACCAAGCGCCGCCGGGTGCAGGCCACATACCTTCACTTATTAACAATTGAATAATTTCGCTTTGTTTAACAATATCGGATTCTTCAAGTTTTCTGTGATGTCCGAGAATTGATTCAATAATAACTTTAACTTTTTTATGTAATTTATCCTGAATAGAACGTTCCAACATAGCATTTGACAAAAATTTCTTCTCTGGAAGCATTTTTTCGTCAATCTTGTTATAAATATCTTGATAATAATCGGAAAGAGTTCCGATATCACCTTTTAGAGCCTGTTTATAAATCCCTTTAACAATATTCAAGTCATCTTGATTTATATCTGTTAGTTCTGCACAAACTTTATCCAACGATTTTTCAAGTTCTCCGATTAAACCGTTGATATCAAACCATCTTGCTATATACGGGTGAGACAGAACAGCTTTTGAATATCTGCCTGTTTGCGGAAGTATATCATAAATAACAGGGTGACCTGCCAGCTGTGCAAGCATTACAAAGTTTTTAACCTGCTGTTCAACACCTTGCCCCGTTAACTCTGTTAGTTCTTTATCTTCAAGATTAGGGCTGACTTCTGATGATTTTGGCAGATATGCACAACCAAATTCTCTCGGGTGGAAAGGTATCAAATAAATTGTGGTATTAAAAATTCCGTTAGTCAAATTACCTGTAGGCAGAATTGCAAGCTGTCTCAGCCAATCCATAAATTTACCCGGCTCTTCTGATTCGTTGCCGTTGCCAAGCCCTGCAAGATTAATTAATTTTATATCATGTCCTTCTTTTTTTATCCAATCAGAATTAGTTACATTGTTTCTTGCAAGAACGCTGGAATTAACAAACATAAATTTGCCTGCTGTATCCAAAACATTATTTGCACGCCATTTATATTCAAGAGAATATAAAACTTCAGCGTTTGTCAATTCTGATAAAGCCTTCGCATACGAATAAGGAATATAACCATATTGATTCATCATATCCCGCAAAAGATTTTTTCTATCTTCTGATATTGAATCAAAGCTATACTTCTCTTTTAATTTTGAATAAAACTCGTTTAAGATTTGTGAATTGTTAACTTTAGTTTCTTTCTTGAATAAAAAATCTAACATGTATCATATACTCCTTTAATCAACTGATAGTATAGTAGCATGGGTATATGAGTTTTACAAACAAATGTTTACATATATATACATAAGATGTATATAGTTATTGAATAGATTTTCGTCATAGGTAAAGGGGTAAAGGGGTAAAGGAATTGGGTTAGAACTCTAGCTACATATTTTTACCCCTCCTCGTAATGACGGAAAAAGCAGTCATTGCTGTACATGTCAAATAATTAGTTACATTTTACTTAAGAATAAAAAGGAGTAACTAATACTGACATCAAGT
>CALUXY010000022.1 GCA_944324855.1 Candidatus Gastranaerophilales bacterium
CATTAGGAATTATAAATACAGGAGAAGACGTAAACATAAATACTCTTGTACCAATAGGCAGTAAACCTCAATTGAAACTTACTATACAAGACTGTCAAACTAATGTTTTATATACCATAGCCCATTAAAATTTACCATTATATTAATAATTAATATTTTAATAGGGTAAATGGGAGTAATGTGTTTGATTCCATATTATTTTGAAATTTTAAATCCATGGATCCCAGATGATAACGAAGTCGGATTTTTTACATAATGATAAAGTTTTTTATTGGTATAACATATTTTATTTGCAGTTAAAAAAGCTTCAAGACAAAAATAATAATCTTCTCCCGCTCTGCCTTCAAATAAAATTTTGTTTTTTATTAAATTTGTTTTATATAGTTTATTCCAACAATAAGCTCTTATATTAAAGATATCAGACTTTATATCTTGCCAATTGTATGTCAAACCATGCATAATTTTCATTTTTATTAAAGGATTACATTTTATTTTTAATTTCCGAACCTTTTTAGAATCAATAACTAAATCTCTGTGCTCAAATAAATCACATTCTACAATATCGGCATTTTCTTTAACAGCTTTATTATACATAACTTCTAACATATTATTTTCAACCCAATCATCAGGGTCAACCATTGACAGATATTCACCTTTAGCAATATTAATTGCTGTATTCCTTGCTTCCGATACACCTTTATTTTCTTGTGAAATTATTTTAATTCTTGAGTCTTTTTGGGAGTATTCCAACAATATATCAAGCGAATTATCTGTAGAACCATCATTTACACAAATTATTTCAATATCTTGTAATGTTTGATTAATTAGTGAATCAAGACATTTTCGAAGATAAACTTCTACGTTATAAACCGGTACTATTACAGAAATTTTAAACATAATATGTAGAAAATACCCTTATAATTCAATAAATCATGAGTATTATATATTATATAATGTTGAAAAGCAATAAAATATTAGCTCTATTATGTCCTGTAAAAAACAAATAATATCCTGTAATCTGGATAAGAGGTTTGTATGAGTGATATTAAAAAATTATTCGGTATGAGAATTAAAGAATTAAGAGAACAAAAAGGACTTAATCAAGAACAGCTTGCAGAACTTATTGATTTTGAATCCCGTCATTTAAGCCGAATCGAAACAGGTAAAAGCTTTACAACAATTGAAAATATTGAAAAAATTGCCTCTGCATTAAATGTTGATATTGACTCCCTTTTTAAGTTTAAACACGAGAAAGAAAGTTCTGTTCTTAAAAAAGAAATTTTTGATATTGTAAACAATGCAGATAAAGACAGAATAAGATTAATATATAAACTGCTTATCGCTATTTCCAACTAAAGTATAAACTTCCACCATCCAAAGTATAAAAAATGGTTTTTCTCACTTGAATGGTCTATAAAATGCATGTAAAATTATAGTGAGTGAGTAAGAAAGAAAGGAAGGAAGAGAAGCCTATGGGAATGGCTGCATCACAAGCCAGATACTTAGCCCTAACAGCCAGAAAGACTAACGTTGAATATGAAGGTCAGCAAATTAACCAGTCAAGACTTATCCTTGCAAATAGAACAGCTGATTTATTCAATCAAATGCTTGGTCTTCAAGTCCCTACAGCTCCTTCAAGTACTGATTTTACCAAATTACAGTATACATTTAGCGATGGAGTAAATGATTCAATACTTGACAGTTACTATCAGATTGGTCAACCTGATAGTGATTACAACTACGTTGTAAATATTAGCCATTATGAAAAAATGTATACAGGATCAAGAAAACTACTCAATGATCCTCAAATACAGGCGGTAAAAACAGACAAGTATTCCTATGATCCAACAGAAAATCAAAGAAACGTTACAGTCAGAGCTCTATTAACTCCAACCCAAACAGGTAACGGTTCTTATGTTATCACAGACAGCAACGGGCTAAGACACACTTTCGTTCCGGTTGACAATAATAACTCTGAAGACAGAGCAAAAATTAATGCAATAACCGGAACAAGCCTCACTGCAGATTACTTCTCGTATGATGAAAATGCCGATACTTATACTTATACGGCTATTGATGTAACACGCAGCGCTCAAAGTGTTAATTTAACATCATTTACCGGAGCAGGTGCCGGAAATTACACATACAATGGTGTAACCTATTCTGAAGTTGATTTGACCACACTGGATACCGAAGATCAGCAATACAAAAATATGTATGCCATTTACGGTTCTGATTTTGCCGCTGATGTTGCAAAGGTAAAATCAGGCGGTGTCGCATCTAACAAATACTACAAATCAACAACAACAGAATCATACGCAAAGAATTTAGACGGCACAAATAACACTACAACAACTGATATATATGATGTTACTAATACTCCATCAACATATACAAGAGTTAATACATCTGACAGCGCCCAATTAGAAGCTTTGATGAGTGTATATGGTACTGACTATGACCCTAATGACAGTTACTATATGATACAAATAGGCGGTGTAAATAATTATGTCAGCGCAAATGAAATTAATCTTGGCAAAACATCATTGGAACATGAAAATGAAACCGTTCTTCAAAGTAATTCATCAACAAAATTCTACAAAGATACTGACGGCAACTACGTAAAAGAGTCTGATTTACAGAATATAACAGTAGGTTCCAAACTAACTTTTCATACCGCAACTTATGCCCCAACATTTTCAGAATTTAGTTATATCGGGAATATGCGTTTAACACAAATTACTGATGATGATTACAAAAAAGATAAAACTATTTCAACTGAAATAGAGCAGATAATTGAAGACATGCGCGGTATAAACGGCAGTACCGATGCTGCGGAAAAATTCTCAAAATGTTTTGATGAAAATGGTGAATACATAGGCGGTATTTATTCATTTGAGATGAATGGAACAACATATTATACAACAGAATTCGATTTACAGGAATCAGCGCAAAGTGCTTACAATGAAGATTCTATTGCCGATAACGGTATTGACGGACAGCAATCCAAGCTTGCTTATTATCATGCGGCATACATTGATACTCTGGTTACTGAAACAAAGAAAGCTCTGTTGGAATCTGACGGTAAAGGCAGGTTCTCAACCTTAAAACTTGAAGATGACTCTACAGTTTATACACTTAATGTTGAAACAATTACGGATGAAGCGGCATACAATGACGCTATTAATCAATATAACTATAAACAAACAGAGTATGATAAAGCAATAACGGATATCAACGCAAAAACCGAAATTATTCAAGCGCAGGATAGAAATCTTGAATTAAGACTTGAACAATTGAATACTGAACAAAGCGCTTTACAAAATGAAATGGAAGCAGTTAAAAAGGTCGTAGACAAAAATATTGAACTCGGATTTAAAACATTTGGCGGCTAATAATTCAACTATTACAATTCATATAAGAACAGCGATAATAAAAAAACACCGACTTCATCAATCGGTGCTTTTTATTGATTATTTATTGTTCCATATTATTTTGATTTGATTTAAACTCATTCATAGCTTTATCAAGTTGGAAAGTCTTGTGAATTTCATTAAATAAAGCTTTCGCATTTTGTACGTTTTGTTTCATATATAATCCCAACGAGGCATCCTCACCCTTATTGGTAATTACTCCATCAAGATTTTTAATATCACATTTCGCTTGATCCCCATCAAGCATATCAGCAGCCATTGTTGATGTTGCATATTCCCCTATATCAACTTTACCATCACCATTTAAATCCAGAGCTTCTGCAGTAAAATCAGGATGGACAACAACCGCTTGCGGATTTCTTGCAAGAATTTGTTTGTTCATTTCTTCAATTTTTTGTTTATCAGCATCTAGTTTTTTATTCAATTCAGTAACAGATACTTCGGTTCTTTTTCCTAATTCTTCATAAGCATTTCCCATCAAAGCTTGAGTAGAATATTTACCTTGCGGTATGTATCTGTATTCAAACTGCAGAGGAGGCATTTCAGGAGAATTAGCAATATCTTTTGTATAAGATGCATAATTATTCGCAGCATTACGTCCATATTTTGTTTCCGGATTATTTACTTTTTTATCGTAAATACCGTTTTGACCGTTAATTATTGCCTTATTACCGCTTATTGAATAAACCATAGCATACCTCCACACACATTTATATATTTTATATAAAAACAACCGTGCGGAAAGAATTGCTGAATTGTTAATAATTATTAACAATTAAAAAGTTTCTGTTTTGTATGGGTACCCGCTGTCATCGTTGATTACTATCTGGCTGTTGACCTCAAGCTGAGGAATCACAGCCGCTGACACAACAGAACGATTTTTGACATAATAAATACTATCACTTTGAATATAATCACAGATTGTTTTTTCAAGATTTATACCAAAATGCTGGTTAATTTCTTTAATAAAATAACATGGACTTGTTACGTTAATCTCTATTATTTGTTCATTTACAACATCTAACCCTGCCATCGGAATTCCCATTTTATTGAGTTCCTTTGCAACTCGTTTGAAGTTTTCTTCCTCCGAAAATGTTAATTTACTCTTTCTTATATAACTATCATTATGAGTATTAAATTTGAAATCATCATTTGTTGGAAGTTTAAGTACACATTCCGGTAAAACCTCATCACCAAGAGTCAAAACACGTTTGTCTCCAAACTTGATATCAGGAATGTATTTTTGCACCATGACAAGTGAATTTTCATTATTTGTAACAGCATTAATGATTGAACGCGTATTTGGGTCTCCAATATGGAGATACATTACGTTTCTTCCGAAACATTGATTCAATGGTTTTAAAACAATTTCACCGCATTCGTTAAGGAAGTCCTCTATTCTTGAACGACTTGCCGACACAAGATATTTAGGCATTAAATCTGAAAATAAGGCCGTATGAATTTTTTCATTAAAATTCCTGATAGCTCTCGGGTCATTTATAATTTTTGTATTTTTTACAAAATCAAGAATATATGTAGCACTCAAATAATCGCTATCAACCGGAGGGTCAGGACGAAACATTACTAAATCGAAATCTTCTATTTTTAAGTTTAAGATTTCATCTCTATAAAAAATATTATCATTTAAAACATAAGATTGATAAGCTCTGGCAAACGCATCTTGTTTTTCCATATACAATCCGTTAATGGTTGTAATACAAACTTCGTTGCCTCTTTCTAAAAACTCTTTAATCAACCAGAAATTTGTCACAAGATTATTAAATTCAAAATACTTTAGTTCAATCTTATCTATTACAAAAAGAATATTCATATATGTCCCTTTCTCCCCGATAATAAAACAATGTTAACATTAAAACAAAATTTCAACAACCAAAATAAGATAATATAACCTTTGGGCCTTATCAAATAACCATGTATCTATATCAAACCGGGTATAGTAAATAATGATCTTTTAGTAAATAACTGTTAAGAACTATTAAAAATTTGGCAAATTATTTTTTCACAGAATTTAAATTTGATAAAGCAAAAAGGAATAATATATGATATCAACCACAATTGAAAAGAATTACACAACCAATACTATTATAAAAGACTGGTTAACTCTAAAAACTAAATTTAATCAAAATGTTTCTAATGAACCAATAGAAACTTTAATAAAAAAACTTAATATAACAATAGAAGAAATGTAACAAACTCTTAACATTCAAGCAATTATTTACCCCAAAAATTCTTTATATACATGGGAATGAAACATTAGTTAAGCATTCTTAAACGGTTATTAATTATTGGGGAATAAGTTATGGCAGTTGGTGCAAAAGATTACATCGACAAATTACTTGTTAAAAAATATGCAGGCAAGCAGGTAGAAAACCATGAAGATATCGTTAACAAAATGGTTGACCCTAACAAAATGATGGAAACAATGAATGACATTGCAGCCGTCCAAAGAAATATGCTTGCACTTTCTAATAAATTAAGTTGTATCTGTTCGCAAATTAATGCAAAAGCAAGATATAAATCGGGACAACGATTTATGAAAAATTTTAATGGTTAAGTGTATAAGGTATGTTATGAATTAAAGCCCCGAGGAAACCTCAGGGCTTTTTTTTAATCTTTATTAGCTCTGCTCGCAATCCGCTACTTGGTTGCTCGCATTAAACGGCGTTACGCATTTCGCCTTCGCAAAACGCTCCAGCCTCTGCTCGCAATCCGCTACTTGGTTGCTCGCATTAAACGGCGTTACGCATTCCGCCTTCGCGAAACGCTCCAGCCTCTGCTCGCAATCCGCTACTTTTTCAAGAAATCAGGAATTTCAATATTAGTAAAGCTTGGAAGCATATCATTTGCTTTTGGAGCAGAATTATCTCTATTGAATCCTGCAAAGAAATCTGCCGGATTAATAGATGGTCTGTCTTCTGCAGCTCGTTCAAATACAGGTTTTTGTGCTTTTAGTTCAAAACCTGTAGCAATAACTGTTATTTGAATTTCACCTTGAATATTATCATCAATTACCGCACCGATAATAACTCTTGCATCATCTAATACCGCATCATTGATGATGTTTGTTGCATCAGTAACTTCGTGTAATGTCATATCAGGACCGCCTGTGATGTTAACAATAACACCTGATGCACCGTTAATAGATGTTTCAAGCAATTGAGAGTTAACAGCAATCTTAGCAGCTTCTATCGCTCTGCCTTCACCGGTACCACGACCAATACCCATCAATGCAGATCCTGATGCTTGCATTACGCTCTTAACATCTGCAAAGTCAACGTTGATTAACCCCGGAATTGTAATGATATCAGAAATACCTTGTACACCTCTTAAAAGAACTTCATCAACTACGATAAATGATTCTTGAAGTGATACACGGCGGTCTACAACGTCTAACAATTTATCGTTAGGAATAACAATTAAAGCATCAACAGATTCTCTTAATTTCTCAAGACCTTGTTCTGCTTGATTTGCTCTGCGTTTTCCTTCAAAAGAGAAAGGTTTTGTAACAACACCGATTGTTAAAATACCTAAATCTTTTGCAATCTTAGCAACAATCGGAGCAGCCCCCGTACCTGTTCCGCCGCCCATACCGGCAGTAACAAATACCATATCAGCACCTTCAATTGCTCTAGTAATTTCTTGTTGAGCCTCTTCGGCAGCTTTTTCCCCAATCTGAGGTTCTCCGCCTGCACCAAGACCATTTGTTAATTTTGGACCTAATTGCAATTTGTTATCACAAGATGAATATTGTAACACTTGTAAATCTGTGTTCATTAACCAGAATTCAACACCGGTTAATCCTGATTTTATCATTCGGTTAACAGCATTTCCGCCGCCGCCGCCAACACCGATAACTTTTATTTTAGCAGGGCCTACACCCGGAGCTAAAGGCGGCATTCCATTATCTTTTGGTTGTTCTGTTGTATCTTTTCTTCCAAAAATATCCGGTCCTAAATTTTCCACGATTAAACCTCTTTTATTAACTATACATTATATACTTTACTATATAATATCATACTATTTTAAACAGGGAAAATAGTAAAGAAAAAATCTATTTTTATTTCTTCAATGTTAATATAAGTTTAAAATTCTTAACATATTATCTTTAACTAGTGATTAAGCGACTGGGTGACTAGTGGATTTTGGCAAGTGCGACGACCGAACAAAGTGAGGTCTAGCCACGTCCATGTGAAAAACCTAACGGAGCGGAGTTTTTCCAAAGAAAAACATAGCGGAGCACAAAGGTTTTGAACCACCAATAATCCAAGATAGTGACTAAGAGGGTGATTAGTGAGTAGTGAGTAGACGTCATTACGAGGAGGGGTAAATGTAAAACTGCATTATTTACCCCCGATTTGCCCCACTCTCATTCATTTGAATGATGACAAAACAAAAATCCTCTGCCATAATACTATGGCGGAGAGGTAAAAGTACTTCCCAAAGCTGGGGGGATTAGGGCAATGCTTAACAACATTGATAATAATTCAAACAATTTAGCACTTAATTCACAATTAGTTCAACAAGAATCCTTGAACAGTATTCTTGGAACTTCTACTGCAAATAGAAATTCTAACACAAACAATGTCGATTCTAATTTTCTGATTGATTCCTCTGACATTTCTAACAGAGCTCTTCAAATGTATGAACACGAACTGGATGTCAAAAAGTTTACAGAACTTGCAACTTCTGATCCTGAAAATACATCCCACAATGAATTGGTTGAAGAGTTATTCTCTAAAGGTATCGTAGATGTGTTTGAAGACAGCACGATTGCAGCCCTTTCAACTAACAAATCTTTACTTGATGACTTAGGACTCTAAATATGTTATAATATCTGCGTATGGTAGATGTAGTTGGATATCGTGTAGAAGATAATGCGGATATAGAAGAATCCATTATTAATGCAGCAAGAAAGCATTATAAAGATGGAAACTATGATTCTGCAATCCGTCTTTATTTAGGGTTGCTTAAAACAAGTGCGTCATCCAGATTGTATATGGATGTCGGGCTTTGCTACTACAAAAAAAATGACTACGATACCGCTATAGAATACCTGACTCAAGCTGCAACACTCGATATAAGAAATTCTGTTGCTTTCTCATATCTCGGTAATTGCTATTTCAGGAAACTTGATGCCAACAAAGCAATAGAAAACTGGACAATCGCAAGAAGTTTAAGTCCGAAAGATGAATTTGTATGTTTAAACCTCGCTATTGCATATTTTGCAAAAAATATGCATTACGAATCCGTTTACTATTATGATAAATATCTTAAATACGCTCAAAATCAAGATATCAACCAGTACAAAGTCGTTTCACAAAATATCTCCAGACAAATGAATGAAGCAAACGAATATTTTCTTGAAGCAGAAAAACACCGCGCAAGAAATGAATTGATATTAGCAGAACAAAATTATTTATCCGCATATAAAAAATTTCCGATTATACCTGAATACTCACTCTCTCTGACGGACTTATATTATGAAACAAAAAATTATGAAAAAGCAATTCCATACTACGAAATTGCAATGAGAGAATATTCAGAAAAAAACAGAGAAATTTTCTACCAAATTGCAAATTGTTTTGAACAAATTAACGACTACAGACAGGCATTCTGCTTTTATTCAAGATACTTGAAATACACTATTTCAGAACAAAATGAATATCTTAACATTACCAAAACAATTACCGGTCTTAAAAAATTAATTGATATTACGGCACCTAATATTACACTGGAATTTGCAAAAAAATATTACCAAAACAACGAATATTACAAAGCTCTGATTGAATACGAAAACTATACAATCCTAAGCCCGCAAAATGCAGCTGAGCATATTTCTACAATCAACCAGTTGAAAAGCTTTGTTAATTCAGAACAAATTATTACAAAAAAATATCTTGAAAAAGGCGGGGAACTGCTTCAAAAGGGAGAAGTTAAAGGTGCAAACAAATACTTTACGGAAGTTATGCATCTTTCCAACCCGAAATCAAGAGAGTACAAACTGGCAAAGTCGAAATTAGTAAATGTTAAATAAGTTTCAAAAATTCTTTTATTCAAAAATACTTAGAAGAAAATACTACAGAACTGGGCATTGTCTAGGCTGCGGCAGATGCTGCAAAAAAATATACGTTAAACACGCTAAAGGAATTATTCAAGACGAAAAAGAATTTGAAAATCTGAAATATCAGCACAGGTTCTACACCTATCTCAAAGTTATTGATAAGGATGAAACAGGGCTTGTATTTGAATGTATGAACCTTGACCCCGAAACACACAAATGCAAAATCCATAAAACACGGTCGGGAATATGCCGTAGATATCCGCAGGAAGAATTATTTTCTATGGGCGGAGCTCTATCAGAGGACTGCGGCTACAAAATGGAACCCATAATTCCGTTCAGTGAAGTATTCCTTACTATTCAGAAAAAATCACAACCAAAGAAAAAATCTTTTTTCGAAAAACTCTTTCGTAAATAATTCGGTTGGGACAAAACACCAACCTACAAGCTCATTGAAGAAAGTCGCTAAGTGGCTATGAAGTTAAGCAGTTAAGTGAAATTATTGTAATATTCGGAACAACTGGTCATCTTAGCTGCGTAGCTGCTTAATTCCTCAGCTGCCTTTCCAGTCACCCAGTCACTTAATCACTTGTCAAAAAAGAGATTCTTCGCATCCGCTCAGAATGACGAAAAATCGGTCATTGCGAGGCTTTAGCCGAAGAAGTAGGGTAGACTTTAGTCTACCATTAAACTAATCATTATTTCATGTTTTAGTGATAAAATAATAATTGTACAGTTAGGGGGGTCCACCCCGGGGGTAAATTTTGGAATAAATGTTGTTGTTTCAAATAAAATTTACCAAAAGCCCAAAGGACAGAAAGATTATTATGGAAAAGAACAATGAAACTTTGTCTATTCTTAGACACTCGGCATCACACATCATGGCTCAAGCTGTTCAGAAGCTGTTTCCGCAAGCAAAGTTGGCTATCGGACCTTCTACAGCTGACGGATTCTACTATGATTTTGATTTAACTGACGGGTACTCATTCACTCACGACGATTTAGAAAAAATTGAAGAAGAAATGAAAAGTATTCTCAAACAAAATCTTACATTCGAAAAAGTTAATGTAGAAGATGTTGATGCACAAATTGCAGAATTCAAAGCAGAAGGCGAAATCTACAAAGCTGAACTACTTGAAGAACACCGAAACGATAACCCGACACTTTATTTAACAAAAGATAAAGACGGAAACGTATTATTCAATGACCTTTGTGCAGGACCGCACGTTCCTAATACATCATATATTAAAGGTAATGCAATAAAATTATTAAAAGTTGCAGGCGCATACTGGAGAGGTGATGAAAAAAATAAAATGCTCCAGAGAATTTATGCAACTGCATACTGGAATAAAGAAGATTTACAAAGTTACTTAACTTTTCTTGAAGAAGCAGAAAAACGTGACCACAGAAAACTCGGAAAACAGCTTGATTTATTCTCTGTAAGAGAAGAAATAGGCGGCGGACTTGTACTGTGGCATCCAAATCTTGCTGTTGTAAGAGAAGAAATTGAAAACTACTGGAGAACTGAACACAGAAAACGCGGGTATGTTATTGTTAATACTCCGCAAATTGCAAAATCCAAACTCTGGGAAATTTCAGGGCATATGGATCATTACAAAGAAAACATGTTCTTTATCCAAAAAGATGAAGATTCTGATGACCAATTTGTAGTAAAACCAATGAACTGTCCGTTCCATATTTTGATTTACCAGGCAAACAGACACTCATACCGTTCATTACCTTTAAGAATGGCGGAACTAGGAACTGTTTACAGAAAAGAAAAATCCGGTGCTCTTGCAGGTTTAACACGTGTTCAAGGTTTCACTCAAGACGATGCACATATTTTCTGTACTCCGGAACAACTTGTTGGTGAAATCAACGAAATTATTGATTTTGTATCAGATACAATGAAAATATTTAACATGAATTTTGAAGTTGAACTTTCTACACGTCCTGAAAGCTATGTCGGCGAACTTGCGAATTGGGAGCTTGCAGAAGCAGGACTTAAAGAAGCAATGGATAAACGCGGAATGAAATATGATATCAATGAAGGTGACGGCGCATTCTACGGCCCTAAAATTGATTTCAAAGTAAAAGACGCTATCGGAAGAACATGGCAATGTGCAACTATACAACTTGATTTCAATCTTCCTGAACGTTTTGGTATCAAATATCAAGACAAAGACGGAAGTATGAAAACTCCGGTTATGTTACACAGAGTTGTATTTGGTTCAATGGAAAGATTCCACGGCATCTTAATTGAACATTACGCCGGTGCATTCCCTGCTTGGCTTGCGCCAAATCAAGTAACAATTGTACCAATATCTAACGATAAACATACTGATTACGCAGAAGAAGTTTATAAAAAAATGCGTGCGCAAGGTATCAGAGTACAGCTTGATGACCGTTCTGAAAGTATGAACTACAAAATCAGAGAAGCTCTGCAAGACCATAAAGTGCCTTACGTCTGTGTTGTCGGTGACAAAGAAAAAGAATCAAATTCTCTTGCTGTCAGAAAACGAGGCGTAGGACAAATCGGAGTATTCAATGTTGATGATTTTATCAGCAAACTTCTTGACGAAATACAAACCAAAGGAGTTAATGAAATTTCATAGATAGATAAAAGGCGGAACTAACGTTCCGCCTTTTATTTTTATGTTAACTTTATCTATCTGCCGCCCAATGAATAGCCGAATATACCGCTTTGAATATTTCCAACCAACATTTGCTGACAAGATTGAATTTCCTGGTTTACAGCCTCTAATTGAGTTTGGAATTGTTTTTGCTGCATTTCCAGTTTCTTTTCTATAGTATTTAAACGTTCTTTTTTTACTTTTAATTCTTTTAAAGCATCACTATCCGGATCTAAATCAGCTCCTATTGATACCAACTCATCAATTTGTGATTGCAGCCCTATAAGACTTTCTGTTACAGATTGGATACGTATTTCTAACTGATTCTTATACGCAGTAAGAGTCAGCAGTCGCATTGATGATGCTATTACACCCATAGTACACCTTACCTTGTTTCGTTGAGGTTTTTACCTTTCAAGAATGTGTGTTCGTTGTTTTCTGCTATTAATGACTCCATTTTCATCAACTGGTGTTTGTGATAGTTAACTCTATATTGAGCCATTTTTAGTTTTTGACGTACACTGAACATATCTTTCAGGTTTCCAACAATTTCTTCAAAAAGCATTTTAAATGGATTTTTTCTGATAAAAAATGATCTTGTGAAATTGATGAAATTTCTTATTCGTCTTAGGGAAGTCATTATTGATTCGTTCATATCTTACACCCAATTTTAGACTTCCATATATTATAAAACATGTTTTCTTAAATAATTGCCTGATATTTCACATGTTCTTAACATGTCTTAATAATTATTGGCAGTCTATCTTGTCTCCGGAAATACTTTGAAAAAATATATTTCTCTTCGTATCCTGCATGTTTAACGACACATTTTGATTATACTTTAGCGGTTTTCTATTAAGAATATTAAATTCGTAACAAAAATTAACAAGAGAAGATATCGTCTTTGATATCACATTTTCGTGGAATATATCATTAAACATTATTCTTAAAAAAGTTCTTATTCTCATTGTATATAGCTTTCTTTATTGGTGAGTAGTGAGCAGTGAATAGACTTTAGTCATTCTGAGGTTTTACCGAAGAATCTCTTTTTTCAGTAAATATAACTAATCTCATTTTCTCCTCATTCATCACTATTCACTTAACTATAAATTCTGAATAGCTTTGCTGTCGCTTTCCATTTGTTCTTTTAACATTTTTCTTACAACTTCACCTTGGGTATCAAGCATTTTACAAACAGTTTCAATGTTCGCAACTTTTTGAGAAAGAATTGTATCAGCGTTGGACAAAATATTGCTTGAAACGTTTTGGTATGCAGATAATGCTGCAGAAGTTGTCCCTTGCATCAAGTTCCCCATAACGATGGCAGGTAAACCAAATTCGCCTAAATAAGGTGCTGCGGCTGTCATAATACCGCCCCATCCGGAAACTAAACCTGCCAGAGGCATTAATATACCTGACGCACCAATCCCGTAACCATTTGCGGTACCTATCCCGTATGCAGCAGCTGATGCAACATCTGCTACACTTCCTATACTTGATGCACCGCCGGTTACTGTTCCGCCTGCAGAGCCTAAACCGGAAATTAATCCGTCGATACTTGATGCTCCACCGGTTGTGGAACCGCTTCCTAAGCCCCAGTTCACGTTAGCGGCACCGCTAGGGAACCCTGAATAGTTCCCTAGTCCGCTAAGCCCGAAAGATGCATAACCCCCGTTTACAGTCCCTGTGCCGCCTGAATATGGTGACCAATAAGATGTACCAGGGATATTGAATGATTGAGTTCCGCCCAATGTTCCCATAAAAGCTGATGGAGCGAAAAGGCTGGCAAGTTGGTATAGGAAGCCACCACAAGCCTCAAAACCTGTTCCTGAGCTGGCAGAACCTGAAACCGTAAGGTCTCTCAATCTGTCATAAGTTTCGTACAACATGCATTTTGCATCTGCAGAAGCTGCTCCGAACTTATTCGCTATAACCAGTAAACCATCATTCTTATATGCCATTGTGCCCTCAATATTATTGTTATTGTTAAAGTACTAACATTAAGATTAATTATTAGCCGCCGAATGTCTTGAATCCAAGTTCTACGTGTTTGTCGACTACTTTCTTAACTGCTTCCATTTCGTTTTGAAGCGCGTTTTGTTCAGTATTCAACTGTTCCAGACGTAGTTCAAGAGTTCTGTCTTGAGCTTGAATTGTTTCGGTTTTTGCGTTGATATCCGATATATTCTTTTCATATACCGCGTTTTCGTAGTAATAACGGTTCATAGCATCATTGTATGCGTCTTCATCCGTTACGGTTTCAGTGTTCAATGTGTATACCACTGAATCATCTTCGAATTTAACCGTTTTGAATCGACCTTGACCGTCTGTTTCCAACAGAGCTTTTTGAGTTTCTTCAACTTTTGTATCAAGGTATGATGCGTTATAGTAGTTCAATTTTTCTTGTTGAACGTCTATATCGTTATCAACGATAGATGTACCGGCTGATGCATCAAGGTCGTTTTTGGTTGTATAGTACGTTGTACCTGCCATTTCGAACTTGTACAATCCGCCTTTGTATACCAAATTGCCGTTTGCATCCGTATCAAAACATGCTGCAAGATTTGCTGCGGCGGTAGTATCACCGTTTTCACCCTGCATATCTTTGATAATCTGATCAATTTCTGCCTTGGTATCTTCATCTGTAAAATCTTCTGCATTAAGTTCTGTCAATATACAGTTACCTATTGCATAGTAATTAGAGAATGTAGGATCATCAGTCGGTGTGATGATATTGATTTCGTTAGGACCTCTCTTATCAAGAGCTTCATATTGATCATATGTTGCAACTGCTTTATCAAGGTCAGCTTGAGTTACAAATGTTTTACCATCCGTATAGTACTTTGTTGTACCTGTTGCATTATCAGCACCTTGTACTTCACGGATATCAAATGTTGTACCCTGATCGCCAGCATAAGCTGTTTCTGCTGTTTGCAAATCCGCATCAGAAATAACTCGTCCGTTAGCATCTACATAGTAATCGTTACCAGTAGGAGTTTGAATAACTGAATCAATCATGTCTTTTATTGATTGATCAGCCGCATCATACTCATACTTGGTAAATGTAGAACCATCATAAGTGAAGGAATTAACGTCACCTGTTGCGAAATCAGTTCCATCCAGATTGGTTATACCGGAGAACAAACCTTGAGTAGCTTCTGCATCTTGTGTTGCTCCTGCTGTTTGATCAAGATATTCTCCGTTACCTTTGTTGATTGCTTGGACTTGTTCGAGTTCTTTTTCGGTTGCAAGACGGTAAATGGATGTTGATCCGTTTGTTGCTTGCATTGTATAAGTGCCGTCATCGTTTTTCCAGGCTTTTGTAATGTTCCTTGTATCATTATTGTTAGTAGAATCAGGATCATAACTATAATGATGTGTAAATGTAGTCTGGATTTGCGGGTCACTCATTTTCTTCTTAGAACCCGTAAATACTTTTTCATTGTGGTAGGTAGTTACAACATAGTTGTATTCTGAATCTGCCGTACCCAATTGATAGTAGTTTGATAATACTTCAGTATTAACCCCGTCACTGAACGAGTATTGTACCGTCGTATAATCTGCTGTCGATGGTGGTGTCGGAACACTCATGCCCATCATCTGGTTGAATAAGTTAGCCGTTTGGTTCGCCAAGGCCGTTCTTGCCTGGTTAATCTGTTGGCCTTCGTATTCAACATTACTCTTTCGAGCTGTCAAGGCTATGTACCTAGCCTGTGATGCTGCCATACCCATAAGCATGCCCTCCTATTTTGTTTTGGTAATGTTTATACTGATTTTTTGTCATATTTTCCTCATATTCTTTTCTACACATGTTGTCTTTAATGTTGTTTACAAAAAAGTCAACGTTCTGAAAGCCAATATTTACATGACTTCTCATGACGTCTAACGACAATCTTTATACAAAAAACAGTTCATAGAAAAAAATCTCATACGTATGTATGAGAGGAAAGTCCCGAGTAAAAAATAAACAAATAATTCTTACACCAAATAAAAACAAGGATAGCATAACAAACATACAACTTAATGTTATTTACTTAAGCTTTAGACAGGAGTTGACTAACCGTATCAAGCTAGAAAATTATCTTTTTTATTAGACAAAATGGGGATTTACCAAAAAGATTATCTACTAAAATTTTATTAGTGGGAGATTAGTTATGGCTAAAATACAAGAACGATACTTAGAATTCAAAAATATCAGTAAAGACATTATTGATTGGTTTGAATACATTGCAGAAGAAAATAATTGTCGTATTGAAAAAAAAGAATGGAAAAGTAAATACAACAATTATGTTATCTATGACTATGAACCATTTTGTTCCGAAGGTTTTGAGATAAATGTATTATTAAGTTCAATTGATATGTCTTATCTTAATTTTGTAAAATTCTTATATAATGAAAAAATTAATACACTTGAATACCTTAACAACTGTATTAAAAATTCGTCATTAAGAAATTACATCAGCTGATAATTAATAAAGAGGAGTTCAATTGAACTCCTCTTTTTAAATCTTCTCCCCTTACTCCCAATTTTAAAAATTAGATTAATAATTCATACCATTACAATATAAAAATCTTTCAACTCTCCCCTGAGTCTGGTAGCCATCACTCCCTTCCAAGTACATGGTTATAGTATGCTAAGCTTGAAATATAATCAAGTAAAGAATTTCCAAGAAAAAATTTACAATCAAACATGCCCCTTAAAAATACTAAACTTAAACCGAATTTACATTCTTAATGAAGCGAATTTAATTAAATTAGGTAAAAACATGGGATTTTATTTGTTGACAAATTGAATTTATTAAGCAATTCAACAAAAACAAGAGTTGTGAAAATCGCTAATAAAAAACAACCAAATGTAAAGAAATATTATGATATATTTTAAGCAGATAAAATAACCGATAAGACAGATATGACAATGCATTTACCCCTATGCAAGTAATTGTTAATAATTATTTAGTAAATTTTTATTTATATTTTTAACAAAACATGAAACTCAATAAATATGGTATTTTCTATGGTATATTTCATCAGGAATCATGTAAAAAAATTGTCATGTAAACACTTTATATTTGTTATTTTTCTAAAAATTTGCTTTAATAAGAATACAGACATCGCAAACATTATTTTAGTTTTGTATACTAAAAGTTGGGAGCTTAAAATTTCAATTACATTATTGATAGGATGTCAAAATAGTTGATAAAATTTAAAATATAATTAGAAAATGCAGTTAGTATTTCGGAGGGCATATTTGTGTTAGAACACGGTTATATTCAGATATATACAGGAGATGGAAAAGGTAAAACTACAGCATCTTTGGGACTAGCACTTCGTGCCTTGGGACATGGCTGGAAAGTATTAATTATCCAGTTTACAAAGGGAGATTGCGGAACTTCATACGGAGAAATTGTTTCTTCATCTAAGTTTTTACCTAATTTAGATGTTGTTCAGTTTGGGATGGACAGAGTAGTTTATTCACATAATATTTGTATGGAAGACTACAAAGAAGCAAAAAAAGGATGGGAATACGCAAAAGAAGCTATTTCAAGCGGAAAGTATCAATTAATTATTCTTGATGAAATTAATATTTGCGTATCAATGGGTATGATTAAAGTTTCAGACGTTAAGGATGTCTTATTAAAAAAACCTGAAAATCTTGAAATAGTTTTGACAGGAAGATATGCGCATCCAGAATTACAAGCCCTGGCTCATCTTGTTACAGAAATGAAGCCTATTAAACACTATTTTGATATAGGTGTTATGGCCAGACAGGGTATTGAATACTAGATTTAATTGAAGAGAGATGATTATTAATTAATAACGAGCCTAAGGCTCGTTTTTTTTAACGATTGATTTTAATAATCTAAAATGCTACTATTTTTGATATGGCAAACGATTTAATCAATGACAAGTCCGATGTAAAATTTGCAAAGCTACTTTTCAACAAAGGTACTGATGATGCCTTAAGTTTTAACTGCCTTATCAAAAATATAGAACGAGAATATGTAAATTTTGTCGGAATGTCAGATTACTCTGATCAAGTATCAATAGGCGCTCCGATTGATATCAGAATATATTCGACAAATGGAGTTGTTGCTGCCGAAGCAACATTATTAAATATATTTAAAGTGGGGAAAACCCCTGTTTATACAACAACATATCCATCGCCGTATGAACACACCCAAAAAAGAGCTTATTATAGAGCCGATATGCATCTTCCGATTACGTTGTTAATTGTATTACCTAATGGCTCTACAAAACAAATAAACGCAACGACAAAAAATATTTCAGGCAGAGGCATGTGCTTTATATCACTGGACCCTATTTTTCCGGATTACTTCTCTATAACTATTAATATAAAGTTTAAAGACAGATTTGTTGTTACAACAGCTGATCATATTTATACCAATCCGGTAAAATATAAAGATTCGATTCTTTATATCCATGCTTTCAAATTTACAGGTATTGATCCTGAAGATATTAATTTTATAGTAAAAGAATGTTTCTTATACCAGATAGGAAAGAAAAAACAAGCTTAATTATTTTTATCCGTTTTAAATTTTGACTTTATAAAAAAAATAACTAAAATATATTATGTAGATAGTGAAGGTTAATTTATGAAAATGTTAGAGAGATTAAAAGACTTGGAACAACAGTATGTGTTCCTTCGTTGGGTTACGGGGAACGAGTACGGAAAAATTGAATACGTAGGAGATGATTTCATTGAATTCAATATTATTGATGTAGATACAATGGAATACAGAGAGACCATTCTGTTGAATTCTCAATTGGTTCTTGAAATCACTTTTGGCGGAGCAGATGTTGCACGTATAATTGCTGAAATTTCTTCACAGCTCCCATCAATTGGCGAAGGTTAAGTATACCTTCTAAAAAGATTTAATTCCTACAATAATTTCTTTTTCGTTCTTATAGAGAACATAGCCTAAATTTGCACCCGGGGGTTTCTTTAAGAATTTACGTTTTGTATAAATCACCCCTGCTTTTGCAGATTCTGATGCCGATGAATACTTTTTTGCAAGTTTACAGCATTCGTAAATAGTTTTTTCATCCGGTTCATTGGAATCCGGCACTTTCAACAAAACATGAGAACCGGGTGCATTTTGAACATGGAACCAGTAATCCTCTCCATGCGAAATTTTTGAAACAATTTCATCATTCTGGCGGTTATTTTTCCCTATATAAACTCTGAAACCATTTATATCAATTGTTTCTATTTCTGTATTTTTGGTTTTTTTATCTTTTGTTTCAGGTATTATTTCAGACTCAATTTCCTGTAACACCTGTAACGAATCCGCATTCTCAATCGTATATTTTAACTGTTCCAGATATAACTTCTCTGCATCCAAATCTCTTTGTAACTCTTCTAATTTTCCCCTTGAATCTTTTGATTTTGCATACAGTTTATAATACCTTTGGGAATTTTCTTTTAATGTTTTTGTGGCATCAAGTTGTATAACAATATCCTTTCCTGAATCCCAGTCTTTTACAGTAATTGATTTTGTATAATCATTACCGGCATATAAATTAGCAAGAATTAAATCGCCGTATTTTTTATATTCTTCACCCCTGTCTTTTTTAGCAATTTGATAATTGATTTTTTTTAATGTGCCGGCAGCTTTTTTTAACTGAGCACCTGTTATATTTTTTAGTTTTAAATATAATTGATTAAACAAGACTTTTTCCTGGACTTTTGAATAATAATTATCAATCATGGAACTTACACTATCCTGCAAAACAGGTTCTTTCAAAAGTTCTGAATAAATTGAATATTTATCGCCAGAAATGGCCGGTGTCACATTTGGAACTTCTACATAATCTTTTATTTTTTCAAGAGGAATATCTTTTACCAATTCTTCAAAACTTTTCGATATCCCTAAGAAATCCTGATTTAACCTTGTATAATCTATTTCTCCTGTATATCTCAGAATATCTTTTTTATACTCCTGCCTTGGAGGGTAAATATAAGGCAGCGTCCCCATAACTTCACGTTCTCTGCTCTTTTCAGCCCCGACATTATGCGCACAGCCTAAAATTATTTTGGTATCTGAATTGTAAAGAATTATATTTGAATATTTCCCCATCATCTCTATTGCAAGAGTAAGATTAACGTTTTCATCAAACTCATTTGATGACTTAAAATCAATCTCCAAAATTCGTTCATAAAAGGGGACTCTAACATCCATAACCCGAGCACTTTCAAGATATTTTCTTAAAAGCATACAAAACATCGGCGGCTGTTTAGGGAAATGAATATCCCGTCTGATAAGATTTTCTTCCGCTGCAAAACAAAGATGAAAATATGAAGGGTTAATATTTATATACATTTTTCTGGATTCAGAAAGATTGCGAAAAGCAAATATGAAATCTTTTCTGGTTGGCTGTTGTATCTTCTGAAGACGTGAACCTATCAAAAAATCTATATTTTCATGCCAGAAAGCAACTAAAGTAAGATAATCAAAATTAATCATTTGATACCCTCTCTTTTAGTTTGTTAATATAAGAAGGATTAAAATTCAATGGTTCATAAAAATCTATTTGAGCTTTTAGTCCGTGTACGCTGATACTTCCCTTGTGCGTTGCAAGCAATTTATCTTTTAAATAGTTTAGCGTTTTACCCGAAATAAGAACAGGCGAACTATGAAATATACACGCATTTTCAAGTCTTGCTGCAATATCTGTTATATTCCCTATAACGGTATAATTAGCAAAGTTTTTAGAACCTAAAATCCCGAATACTGCCTCATCTGTTGCAATTCCGCAGGAAATTTTTATATAATCCTGTTCAAATTGTTTTATTTTATCGGTAATGTCAATTCCTGCTTTAACAGCATTCAGTGCATGTTGTTTTCCAATCCAATAGCATAAAATTGTTGTATTACTTGTTTTGTCAATTAGTCCGCCGTATTTTAATACAGAATCAACAATAATCTGAAAAAATTTATTTGTTTTATAAATAAGTTGTTCAGGAGAAACTTCATCCATATACGTTTGGGGAACTCTGATTTTAAAACAAGCCATTGTAAGAATAGTTTCTTTAGGCTGCTGAACTATATTTTTTAGATACGGAATTGCGTTAGGAAAAAGATTAACATCATATCCAAAAAGTTTTACAGTATTCAACTGCTTTGATTGTTTTAACAATGCTTTTGAAAAAATAAGAGTCAAAAACATAAAACACTGAACCAATAAAGGCCATACTAAAGGTATCCAGATATTATGCTCCCTGCTTATATATAAAATGCTCAAACCAAAACCAAGAATTACAGATAAGCCTAAACAGAAACTCATAAAAATATTAGGGATTAGATATATTATTAAAGCTATTAATAATACAGTCATAGCGCATAAGAATATATCGAAAAACAAAGGATAATTAAAAAATTCGACATTCGGAATCATAGGAACAACAGACGGCAGCATAAATCCATCCCCGCCAAAATCAAAAACAGGTTTTAAACTATCAGGAGATACTCTTGCAAAAAGAGTATACAATTCTGCCATTCGAATCACCGGTTTAAATACAAAAAGAGATATGACAAATAATACAAATACTAAACCAAAACAAAAATAAAGGCCGTATTTTTTATTATTTAACATTCAGAACTTCCTCTTTTCTCGGCATCCTGCCGCAGCATTTATCTTCATCACAGAATCCTAAACGTTCGCATTTCGGCACAAGATAATCTTTTAACCAAGGTTCTTCTTTTATTAGTTCATAACACATAGCTTTTACAAGGAGTCTTATTTCGTATTGTGCCCGTGTACATAATCTTAAATTTGCAAGGTGTATAAGCTCTCTCAAGTTTAATGATGCAACCATAGAGCTTGCCGTAGCATTAGGCAGAACAAAACGAGCATCCTCTGCAGGGATTCCAGCTTCTGTAAATTCAAGATATTTTTTAGAAATTTCACCCATAAATTCTTCAAATTTTGCTTTTAATTCCGGATTCCTTTCAATTGTAGGCGGAATTATATAATCAAACTGTCCTTTCTCTTTAACATATCTTTGAGATTTTTGAGAAAAAGACATGTGACGATGCCTTACAAGCTGGTGAGTACAAGCTCTTGAAACATTAGAAATCGCAAAACTAACCTGGATATGTTCAATAGTTGAATAGTGGCCTGATGAAACAACGCGGCTTATTAGTTTAAGCATTTTTTCATCATCCGCATCAGAATCAAAAATATTCAAAGGAGAATCTGCACTGTAACAAGTCCTGCAAGCAGTATAAATTGTTCTTAAAAGATTATCCGGTTTTGCTATAAGTTTAACTTGCGGTTTATTACTATTTTCCATAACGACTCCCCCTTTTCCCTTTAAATAATATTAACATAGAAAAATATGACATGTAAAATTATTAAGCCAATTTAAAAGAGCGAAAGAATAAATCCTTCGCTCTTTTTGTAAAATCTTAACACCAATCTGTTATTACTTTTGGCCGTAACGTTTTTTGAATCTTTCAACTCTACCTTCAGAGTCAAGGATTTTTTGTTGACCTGTATAGAACGGGTGGCAGTTGTTGCAAATTTCAACTGTAATGTCGTCTACTACAGATGCTGTTTCTATTTCGTTACCGCATACACATTTGATAACAGTTTTTTTATAATCAGGATGGATTCCCTTTTTCATGGTTACCTCTTTTCTATAAATCCAAGATTCCAAACTTGGACAATTTATTTTCGACTTCTTATATTTTATCTCTAAAATTTTTCCATGCAAGTGATTGTATAACTTAAATATCAAGAATGTAACAAATTTTTAAAATTCATCTTATGTTACTATTGACAGAAACATATTAACATGTTACTATGCATAGTAACAAAAGGTTAAAATATGAATAGCATTAAAGAAATTTCAAATTTAATATCTAAAATTAATTCAGAAAGTGAAATTTACGAGTTTATTTCTGAACTCCTAACCGAATCGGAAATTTCCACTTTATCAAAACGATGGCGTATCCTGAAAATGTTATCAGAAGGAAAAACCCAAAGAGATATTGCAAAAGAATTAAATGTAAGTCTTTGCAAAGTAACAAGAGGGTCAAGAATTTTAAAAGATGAAAACGCTATTGTATACAAATTGATAAAGGAGAAATAAATTATGGAAACAAAAAAAATAATAAATATATTACCGACGAAAGAAGGTTTTTTCGGAGAATATGGCGGACAATTTTTGCCGGAAGGATTAAAAGCTGAATTTGATAAAATTACAGAAGCTTTTCTCAAATACAAAGATGATCCTATATTTAATAAAGAATTAAATGACTTATTTAAATACTATGCCGGTCGTCCGAGCCCTGTTTACCACTGCAAAAACTTATCTCAAAAATACGGCGCGGAAATTTATCTAAAAAGAGAAGATTTAAACCATACCGGTGCTCATAAAATCAATCATTGTCTCGGCGAAGCTCTTTTAGCAAAGAAAATGGGCAAGAAAAAAATTATTGCAGAAACAGGTGCAGGGCAACACGGTGTCGCAACAGCAACTGCAGCAGCACTTATGGGACTTGAGTGTGATGTCTATATGGGAGAAATCGATATTGAAAAAGCAAAACCTAATGTAGACAGAATGAGAATATTAGGTGCAAATATCATTCCTGTTAGTGAAGGTACAAGAACATTAAAAGAAGCTGTAGATGCTGCATTTAATGCATATACAAAAGAATACGAAACTGCAATTTACGCAATCGGTTCAGTTGTCGGGCCGCATCCGTTCCCGATGATGGTTGAACATTTTCAATCAATAATCGGCAAAGAAGCAAGGGAACAAATGCTTGATTTAACCGGTTCACTGCCTGATCATATTGTTGCTTGTGTCGGCGGTGGCTCTAATTCCATCGGGCTTTTCAGCGGATTTTTAGATGACGAATCAGTAAAAATATACGGTGCGGAACCTTTAGGAAAAGGGGACAAACTCGGAGACAATGCAGCAAGTATTACCTATGGTAAAAAAGGAATACTTCACGGTTTTAAATGCCTGCTTTTACAAGATGAAAATGGTAATGCTGCAAATGCCTACTCTGTTGCAAGCGGGCTTGATTATCCGGGAGTAGGACCAAAACACTGTTATTTACACGATATCGGGAGAGTAAACTATGAAACAATAAGTGATATCGAAGCAGTCCGTGCATTTTATGAATTGTCAAGAACAGAAGGTATCATTCCTGCATTGGAAAGTTCACATGCTGTTGCATTGGGGCTAAAACTTGCAGAAACATTCCAGGGTGACAAAATTCTTATTAATTTATCCGGAAGAGGGGATAAAGATATTGAATTTGTTATGAAAAATTATCCTTTAAAATAATAGAACACATATTAAACACTAAAAAGCGGCTACGTTAAAACATAGCCGCTTTTTCCTACCAAAACATACTATTTAAGGAAGAATAATAGTCTTCATCAGCCGGAATACTTGTCGGATAACCTGAGGAGAACATTTCTTTAAACGCTTTTAACCGGCTGTTTTTTGCTTTGTAACTTCTGGTAGATTCCGCAGAAAATGCGTGTTTCAACCTATTTAAACGGGTTTTGTAATCCCCTGACTGAATTGCTCCAAACATCTGAGAATCGAGCCTGTCCAAACGGTTTTCTATATCAAGTCCTGCATAAGTCTGTCCGAAACGTTTGTTTTCCATTTTGGAGAGAAGATATTCCATATCTGATTCATCCATATTACCTCCGGAGTATTTATCATCAGAATTTTTGCGTTTAAAGAAACTTGTTATAGGGTTCTTTGATTCAACAACATACGGGTTTTCCCAACTATTGGTTCTATTCATCATATCAATTGTTTCATTAATTTCACGATTCATCCCGTTTCTATATGCCATATCAGAACCCGGATAACCAAACTGTATAAAATCACCGGCAGCATAAGACAGAGTCCCTGATACTAAAAAAGTACAAATAAGTAACGGATATTTTCTCATCATGTTATCCTCCATAGTTAAATTTAACCTCTAATTTCAGTACAAACATTACCGTATATGGCAATTAAATGGTATGATTGTTTTATGAAAATAAAAATAATTGCACTCGGAAAGATTAAAGAAAAATTTTTAAAAGATGGAATAGACGAGTTTACAAAACGGCTGCGTCCTTATACCCCTCTTGAGATATGCGAGCTGCAGCCTATTGAAATAAAAGATGAAAACCTGACAGAACGGGTACTGGAAGAAGAAGCCGAAAAAATTATTGCCAATATAAAACCGTCAAGTTATATCATAACCCTTGAAATTGACGGAAAACAGTTTGATTCTATAGAGTTTTCGAAAAAAATTGAAGAAATAACAAACTCCGGAGTATCTGAACTCGTATTCATTATCGGTTCTTCCTGCGGACTTTCAAAAAAAGTCTGCGATATGGCAGATTTAAAACTCAGTCTTTCTAAAATGACTTTTCTTCATCAGTTTACAAGATTGATTCTTCTGGAACAAATTTATAGAGCTTTTAAAATCTCTAAAAACGAAACCTACCACAAATAAGGGGGGTAAATGTATTTGGTTGGAACTCTGCCTACTCGTTAGAAGTATGGGGGGTAAATGTATTTGGTTGGAACTCTGCCTACTCGTTAGAAGTGGGGGGGGT
>CALUXY010000023.1 GCA_944324855.1 Candidatus Gastranaerophilales bacterium
AAATGAAAACAGTAATTAACGTAGGAAAGTAGGCACACTATGGGTATAATGGAATCAATGGATATCGGCTCTCACGCATTAAAATGCCACGGTATAAGATTAGATATCCACGCAAAAAATATCGCAAATATTGATACTCCAAACTATGTAAGAAAAATTCCTATCCTGAACGCAACTGATGATTGCTCATTTAGAGGTGTTCTTAACCAGATGAAAAATGATGTATTCGGTTCCGGAACTCTACCTTACCTGTCAGGCGGTGTAACATTTAACGGTGTCGTAGAAGACCCTACAATGGGTGATAAAATCTACCGTCCCGGTCATCCTGATGCGGATGCAAACGGTTATATCCGCTCATCTAACGTAAACGCAATGGTTGATATGGCCGATGCAGTTCTTGCACAAAGAGCCTACGAAGCAAACCTCGCTGTAATAAATATCACCAAATCAATGGCAACAAAAGCTGTTGATATTGGCAGATAGGGGTAAATGAATTCGGTTAAAACTTCAGCTTACCCGTTATAAATAAAGGGGTAAAGGGGTAAATGAATTGGATTAAAATTCTATATTCACCGTTACACCAAATCCCGCTCAAAAAAGTTACCAAACAAAAAATGCAATGATTCAAAGATATACATAGACCTTATTATAATGGAAATTATCAAACCGTTTATTGACAGGCAGATGTCCAACTACATCTGCCGTTTTTATTTGTTAAAACATGTTACAATTACATTTAATCTGAAATTTGCACATAAATAAAAACTTTATTAATTTATGAAGTGTAAAATAAATTTGCTTTAGAAAGATAATCTATGGATATAGAGAGCTTAAAAAACATAATTAGAGCAGGTATAACTAAAGAAGAGTTTCTTGATAGCTGCGCAAAGACTCAAAAAGACGAAAAAGAACCTGTATCAATATATGATAGCAGTTCAATAGCTCCTGCTGCAATATTTGATGAGCTTGATATCAATAAAGACAACAAAATTGATGAAAACGAGTTTAATAATCTAAAAAACATCAATAAAACTGATGGTGAAAACGGTACTAATATTCTATCAGAAGATGATATGAAAGGATTATATAACAATATTTCTAAAAAAATGGAAGAATACAGCACCGAATCCCCTGAAAAAGCGTATCAAAAAGCAATGGATGAAGGTATGGATGCGAATACTTTTCTTTCAAACATAACCTTTCAAATTACAACATTGGAAGGATTAATAAAACTAAGGCAAGATTCTTCAGACAAAATAATAAAACAAATACAAGGGCGAATTGATGATTTAGTCCTAAAAAATAATAACACTAACCAAAAATTAAAAGAAGAATATCTGGAATCCAGAGAAAAAATAGAAAAACTTGAGAAAAAATCAAAGGCACTTGAAATACAAGCTCAAGAAGATTCAGAAAATATTGAAAATATAACTCACAATATTATTTGTCTGGAAAGCGAAATTAAAGCAAGCGGCGAAGATGATACTAATCGTGACGAAGTAAAAAGTAAAAATAAAGAATTGAAAAAATTAAATAAAACACTTAACCGCTTTAATTCTTCTTACAACAATACCATTGAATCACAGTCTAAAATAAACTCAGAAATACAAAGTATTAATCTGGATAAAACACTTGATAAAATCAAATCAAATGATAACATTCTAAAAAGTAAAATAGAATTACTGGAACAAAACATTGAAACGGAAGAAAATAGCGCTAAACAGGATATTGAAAATTACCAAAGCCAAATTAATAATTTGACGGCAATACAGGATTATACATCACAGCAAATTCAATCAGAACCGGCTGTTTCTAATTACTATGATTCTGATATGGAAACATTCAGCTATGATTCGAAAGCTTTAAAAGAAAAATGGCAAAAGAAAGCTCCCGGATTATCTGACGGATTTTATAATAAAGCAACGGAAGTCGCCAAACGTGTCGGATGTGATGCAAATGTGCTTATGGGACTTATGATGTCAGAAAGCGGACTAAAATCAACTGCCGTAAACAAAAGCAGCGGAGCAACAGGGTTAATCCAATTCATGCCTGCAACTGCAAGAGCGCTTGGCACATCAACCTCAGCATTAAAACAAATGAGTGCAGAACAGCAGCTTAATTATGTAGAAAAATATCTGCAAAACTGCAAAAAAGCTGCCGGATTCAAATCCGGGGATAAACTTGATGCAGGTTCAATGTATACATTGGTATTTCTGCCGGCATTTGCCAAAAGAAATGTCCTTGCAACCAAAGGTGACAAATATTATAGAGCAAACGCAGGACTTGATGTCAACAAAGACTGTAGTATAACCAAAAGTGACCTTGCACAAAGAATTTATAAATACATGAAATAATAAACAAAAAGACCGGTTTGAAGCCGGTCTTTTTGAATAATATGATATTGAATATTAACGTTTTGAGAATTGGAAACGTTTTCTTGCTCTTTTTCTACCATATTTTTTACGTTCTTTAACTCTTGCATCTCTTGTCAACAAGCCTTCTGAACGTAAAACATTTTTATATTCTTCATTAGATTTTACTAATGCTCTTGCAATACCATGACGGATTGCGCCTGATTGAGAAACAACACCGCCGCCAACAGCTTTAACTTTTACATCATATTTATCTTGATTATCAGTTAAAACAAGCGGTCTATAAATCATCATCTCAACAGCAGGTCTGTTACCGATATAAGCAGCTAAAGTTTTGCCGTTAACAAAAATTCTGCCTTTACCTTTAACAAGTTTAACTATTGCGATAGAAGTCTTTCTGCGGCCTGTAGCCATAATTTCATTAGATTGTGCCATTATTTAGCCTCCTTTTCTATCACGATAGGTTTTTGTGCTGCATGCGGATGTTCAGGACCGCAATATACTTTTAATTTAGTAAATTGTTGTGCCCCTAAAGTATTGTGTTGTAACATACCTTTAACTGCTTTTTCAATTAATTTAGTTGCATCTTTTTCACGAACTTCTTTAACACTTGCAGCTTTTAATCCGCCAGGATAACCTGTGTGATGATAATAAATCTTATCAGTTTCTTTATTACCTGAAACAAGAACTTTTTCCGCGTTGATAACAATAACAAAGTCACCGGTATCAACATTTGGAGTGTATTCAGGTTTATTCTTACCTCTTAAAATATTAGCAATTCTGGTAGCTAAACGTCCAAGGATTTCTCCTTCCGCATCAATTAGATACCATTTTCTTTCAACTTCTAGAGGTTTTGCTGAATATGTCTTCATGCTTTATTCTCCGTATATTAATTTTAATAACCTACTTCTATTAATGTAAGCCCGTAAGGACTCACGGTTTTCCCCGCTCTTGAGCGGTCTTTTGATTCCAAAACCTCAAGCATATACTGAGGCTTTAGATTGTGTCCTTCTATTTCTAAAAGGGTGCCGACGATTGCTCTTACCATATTGTAAAGAAACCTGTTTCCCACAATATCAATTACAACCTTATCACCGCATCGTTTACACTCCGCTTTTGATATAAAACAAATTTTGCTCGGGTTAAGCGTTCCGGAGCTTTTAAAACTTGAAAAATCATGTTCGCCCAAAAGATAATTCAAAGATTTTTGCATCCTTTCTATATCTATCGGAAATTTCACTCTCAATAAATCACCGTCAAAAGCATTTTTACATCTGCGATTTATAAACTCGTATCTGTAATGCCTTAATTTGGCAGACTTTTGAGCATGAAATGTTTCAGGCACAACCTTCAAGTCCGATACTGAAATATCAGGCGGCAAAATCTCATTCAGACTATAAACAAAGTTTGAAGCAACAATATCCTTGTCTATATCAAAATGAACCACCTGACCGGTAGAATTTACCCCGCTGTCAGTACGTCCGGAAAAAATTGTTTTTATCGGCCGTTTATTATCTTCGGGGCAAAAATTTGCCCCGTATATCAAAGTACTAATTGCTTTTTCCAGTTCACCCTGTATTGTCGGTTTAATTTCTTTGCCGTCTTTCAACTGTATTTGACTTCCGGCATAGTTTTTTCCTATATACTGAACCAGAATTGCGTAACGCATTAATTATACCAATTGAATTAATGCCATTTCTGTAGCATCACCGCGTCTTGGCGGTAAACGATAGATTCTTGTATATCCGCCTTGACGTTCTGAATACTGTTTAGAAATTATACAGAATAATTTTCTTAAAACTGTTTGAGGTGCTAATTTTTTACCTTCTTCCAGCTTATCAAATACTTCTGCTGTTTCTAAATCCATGTATTTGCCAGTTTCTTTATCATATATAAACTTAGCAGCTTGTCTTCTTGAGTTCAAATCACCTTTCTTTGCCAAAGTGATAATTCCTTCTGCGTATGGTCTTAAAGCTTTTGCTCTAGCCATAGTAGTTTTTATTTCACCATGAACAAAAAGTTCGGTAGCCAATGAACGCAACAAGGCTTTTCTTTGGTCTTGAGCTTTGCTAAGCGTATGTTTTTTACATTGGTGTCTCATTTTTTTGTTTCCTTATATTTTAATTTACTATTAATTTTCGTCTCCGATAATAACACCGTTTTCATCCATTTCAGGGCTTGGTGCTAAATCTAATCCATGTTCGTGCAATCTTTCAATAACTTCATCTGATGATTTTTTACCGAAGTTCTTGATATTTAACAAATCATGTTCTGATTTCTTCAATAATTCAGCCATTGAATTAATGCTTGCACGTTTTAAACAGTTATACGCTCTTACAGATAACTCTAATTCTTCAATTGTAATTGAAGGAGTTTCTTCTTCTGCAGGAGTTTCTTCTTCTGCAACAGCAGTTTCTTCAGAAGAATAAGTTTCAATTATTGGAGCATTACCGGTAATTGAAGCTATTTGAACAAAATGTTCAATCAGAAGATTTGCTGCTTGAGATAAAGCAGTTGCAACGTCAATTGTACCGTTTGACCAAATTTCTAAAGTCAACTTGTCAAAATCTATAGAACCACCAACACGAGTGTTTTCTACATCATATTTAACACGTTTAATAGGCATAAATGTTGCATCTATAGGTAATACATCAATTGATGTCATTTCATTAGATACTCTTGGTACGTCGTGAGCAACGTATCCTTTACCTGTTTCTACAGTAACGTCAGCATGGAAACTACCGCCATCTGCAATTGTACAAATTAACCAGTCAGGGTTTACAACTTTAACTCCTGCAGGTAATTGAATATCACTTGCAAGAACAGGACCAGGTTTATCAACATCTATTCTTAAATGTTGAGGTTCTTTAGAATCTGTTTTGATTGCTAAACCTTTTAAGTTTAATAAAACGTCTACAACATCTTCTAATACACCAGGAATAGCAGTATATTCATGAGTAATACCTTCTATTCTTGCTGCAGTAACTGCTGTACCTTCAAGACTTGAAAGTAATACACGTCTGAGAGAATTACCTATTGTGATACCAAATCCTCTTTCCAATGGTTCAATAACAAATTTACCATACTGTGAACCGTCTGAACTAGTTGCAGTGTTTACTGTTTTTATTTTTAATTCCATGTTTAAATTTCTCCTATCAATTCTATTATTTAGAATAGTACTCAATAACAAGTTGTTCTTTAAAGTCTGGATCCATTTCATCTCTGTTTGGAAGTCTGTCAAAGGTGATTTTTAATTCATCTCTATCAACAGTAATCCAGTTTGGAGCACAAGACAAATCGATCATTGCCATAACAGATTTTAAGTATTCAGCACTTTTTGCTTTTACTGCAACAACATCACCGGCTTTTAAAAGATATGACGGAATATCAACCTTTTTACCGTTAACTGTAACGTGTCCGTGGTTAACAATTTGTCTTGTTTGTTTTCTTGTAACACCAAAACCAGCTCTGTATAATACGTTATCTAGTCTTGATTCTAATATTTGTAACAAAATAGTACCTGTAACACCTTTTTTACGTGCTGCAGTGTGATAACATTTTGCAAATTGTTTTTCACTTACTAAATATGTATGTCTGATTTTTTGTTTTTCTTTTAAGTGAATTGCATATTCAGAAATTTTCTTTCTTACTGCACCATGCTGACCTGAAGCATGTTGACGCATAGAAGAAGTTAGCTTTCTGTTTGATAAATCTTTTACTCCGAAGTTACGGAATAATTTGTTTGTAGGTCCTGTATATCTTGCCATACAGTTTATTCTCCTTTTTCTTGCGGTGAGGCACCTATGACCCTTGCGGGCTCTCACCATTGTGTAACTCTTTTGTGGTTGTAGAGTAATTTACATTTTTACAAATTCTCAGGTAGTCGCAAAAGTGTAGTTTTGCTCCTTCTAACGGGTTAGCGCACTTCGTTCGCATCACCCTGCCGAACATTTGTCTATACTCTACGTTTTTTAGGAGGACGGCATCCGTTGTGCGGAATAGGTGTTACGTCCTTAATTAATGTGATTTCAAGTCCTGCAGCTTGGATTGCTCTGATTGCAGTTTCACGACCTGAACCCGGACCTTTGATATAAACTTCAACTTTTTTCATACCTTGGTCAATTGATTTTTTAGCCACAAGTTCTGCTGCTGATTGTGCTGCGAACGGAGTTCCTTTTCTTGCACCTTTAAAACCAGTAGCACCTGCTGTAGCCCATGCTATAGCATTACCTTGTGTATCTGTAGAAGTAACAATTGTATTGTTAAATGTTGATTGAATGTGTACAACACCTTGCAATACATTCTTCTTTTCTTTTTTCTTTGTTTTTTGTGGTCTTGCCATTTTTATTTCCTCTATATTTAGTTAGTTATATTTTATTATTTCTTTTTAGAAACCGGTCCTGTTTTCTTTCCGCGTCTTGTTCTTGCGTTTGTCTTTGTTCTTTGACCTCTGCAAGGAAGGTTTCTTTTATGTCTCATACCTCTGTATGAATTAATTTCTTGTAAACGTTTAATATTCATTGTAACTTCACGACGAAGATCACCTTCAATGTGATAGTTAGCCAATTCGTTTCTTAATAACTTAATATCTTCATCTGTTAAGTCATCCGTTCTTAAGTCAGGTGAAATACCTGTTGCTGCTAAGATTTTTTTACTTCTAGTAGGTCCGATACCATAAATATATGTTAACGCTACTTCGATTCTTTTATTACGAGGTAAATCAACCCCTGATAATCTTGCCATTTAATTTTCTCCTTTTCTGTTGTTAGATTTTTTTATGTAGGAGGGATAAATACTTCCTCCCCACCGGGATTTTACGTCCTCCGGTTAGACCTTGCGGTTTTACTTAATTAGATTACTGCTTCACGCCTCTGTATACTCACTATATTTTGCTTTCACAAAATTGTTGTTAGCAACTCCGGAGGTTCTTCAAGTAAGGCTCGCTATGTTCAGCATCACTCTATGCAAAATCTAACCTTGTCTTTGTTTATGTTTAGGGTTTTCGCAAATAACTGCTACTCTGCCTTTTCTTCTGATAACCTTGCATTTGTCACACATAGGTTTAACTGATGATCTAGTTTTCATAATTTTTTCCTTTATTTTTGTACTTTGTTATTTATTATTTAAGCCTGAAGGTAATTCTGCCTCTTGATAAATCGTAAGGTGTCATTTCTACTTTAACTCGGTCACCAGGCAAAATTCTTATGAAATTTTTTCTAATTTTACCTGATATGTGAGCCAGAATTTCATGCCCGTTTTCAAGTTCAACTCTGAACATCGCATTAGGCATTGATTCTATAATAGTACCTTCTATTTCAATTACATCTTTTGACATTTAGTCCTCTTTACTATTTATATTTGACTACACAAATTGTGCCTTTTTACATCATATTTACTAAAACTCTGAATGCAAGTATTTTCAAGGAACTTGTTAACAAATTTACATAATCTGACTTAGATTGTTTTTATAAAAATACCACACAAATATAACAATTAAATACATGCAAGAAATGCATATACAGGCTCTTTACAAGCAGTTGCGCAGTAAAAGTTAATTCATTTAATTATTTTATAATTCAATAAACAAACACTATCAATATGTAACAAATTGTTAACAAAAAAAACTAAGAAAAGTCAATTTTTGCCAGAATATATACTTTATATATATAAGAGAGATAAGCATAGGAGAGCAAAATAAAATGGCATTTGCAATTAGAGGATATCAAGATAATCTTAAAAAGCAAATAGAAGATTACTCTTCTATACTTAATAACACTCGCGGTATGTCTCCGGCACAAATAGGTAATACCGGAGGAATTCAAGGAAGTGCATTTGGCGGCACCGGATTAAGTTTATCAAGCCTGCAACGGACACAAATGCAAAAAAGTATTTTTAACGTTTCAGAGCCGGGACAAGATGTTGCCAAAGCATCACAAAATAATAATACACAAAATACAATGTCAGCTTCTACATCTTCATTCCTGGAAGCAGCAACACAAATAAAAAATAATGCAATTAGTGCACTTACAACAGCAATTAATTCATTACAAAGCCAATTGAATAGCTTAAATGCCGATACGTCAGCATTAGCATCACCTCAAACAA
This sequence comes from Candidatus Gastranaerophilales bacterium, assembly GCA_944324855.1. Lineage (GTDB taxonomy): Bacteria > Cyanobacteriota > Vampirovibrionia > Gastranaerophilales > Gastranaerophilaceae > UMGS1585. The sequence goes on from CALUXY010000023.1 coordinate 8,478, forward strand.
GCGGTCAATCGTCTAAACCTGAAGAAAATATGCCTTTAGATAACCAAGGCACTGATAATAAAGCCGGGAATACTAAAGACAGCCAAAGACCACAAGTCGGATTTGGAGAAGAAACCGTAGAAGATAAATCAAAAACTGAAGAAACAAAAGAAAAAGAAGAAGCTAAAAATCCAGAAAAAGCAGAACGAGAAGAAAGTACACAACAAGCACAAACAAGTACAGAGCTAGATAAAGCGGCACAAAAAGAAACTGATAAAAAAGCAGAAGAAGCCAAGCTGAAACTTCAACAAGAAGCAGCTAAACAAAGAGAAGAAACGGCACAAGCTTAACCGGCATTAATCAATCTTTCATATTCTTTCTTTAAAAACTCCTTACCCGGATTAATTATTATAAAATCCCAAGGGAGTTTTTGATTTATATTATAAGAGCCTTCTGCAAATTTGTCGGTATCAACAGAAAATTTCTTTGCGGAAGTTTTAAAAGCTCCGAGTTTTCCGCCATTTCGGTATACCTCTACAAGATAATCACAAAGAGTAGAATCTCCGCGCGATAAAACTGCTTGATAATAATCCCATTTTGCACTTGAAAATTTCGGTTTCATACCGAGTTTTGACAATTCTTTTTTCAGGTAATTTTGTTTTAATTCTAAAGATTTTATACTTTCTTTCCCGCACCACTGAAAAGGAGTATGAGGTTTTGGAACAAAAGTTGAAAAAGAAAATGTAATATCAAAACCTTTATGAATAGTTTTTAAATCTTTTGCAAGACGTATGAATTCATCAATATCTTCTTGTGATTCAGTTGGAAGTCCAATCATCGAATAAATTTTTATCCCCTTTAAGCCGCCATCTTTAGCAATTTTTACCGCATTAAAAATTTGTTCTTCAGTCAAATTTTTATTAACAACCTTCCTTAATCTTTCACTTGCAGCTTCAATTGCTATTGTAGTATGTTTTTGACCACAGGCAACAAGTGTTTTAATAACATCAGGGCTGATTGCATCTGCCCTTAATGACGAAACACTCATTTCTATTGTTTCCCCGGATTGAACCCGATTATAAATATATTCGCAAATATCATTAAATCTTGGATGGGCAGATATCAACGCTCCCAAAAGAGCAACTTTATTTGTATATTTAAGCCCCAATTCTAATTTTTCAATAATAGTTTCATAATCTACAAATCTCACAGGGAGATTCAGATACGAAGCGACACAAAATCCGCATCGGTTAAAACAACCTCGTGATACTTCAATTATAAAAGTATTTGAGAAAAAACTTTCGTCACTGATAATAGGAGTATAAACACATTCAGATAAATCATAATGACTCTTTTTTACCTCTATTGATTTGCAAGGAACGTATATTCCGTCAATTTGCAATAACTGTTCTAAAATTTCCTGTTTTGATTTTCCTTCCAATTTATATTGGCGGCAAATTTTTACGGTTTCGAGATTACATTTATCACCATCACCGACAATAAAAAAATCAAAGAAATCCTTGTACGGTTCCGGATTCGCTGTCACAACAGGACCGCCTGCAAATATTAAAGGATAATTTTCATTTCTATCTTTAGATTTTAAAGGTATATTATACTTATCAAGAATTGAAAATATACTTAAAAAATCCATATCAAAAGAGAATGAAAAGCATATTGCATCCACATCTTTTGGACTTATACGTGTAGTTTGAGTATCAGTACAGATACGTTCTACATTTATTCCGCTCTCTTCATCAAGAGATTTAAACAACCACATATAACCCAGAGAAGATAATGAAAAAGATGTGCATCCGGGAAAGCCCATCCATACATTATAATCAGTATTTTTATTCAATTGTCTGTCATACAAATATATTTCTGACATTATTAATTCTCATTATTTATTGGTTTGATATAAAGTTCATCTATAATTACGCACGCCGTAGCTGCAAGAGCAGGTGCAAATATAACACCTATTACACCTAAAAATTTTGCAGTAACAAACAAGGAGAAAAACACTAAAAGCGGGTGTATATCTAGAAATTTACCAAATACATAAGGTCTCACAAAGTTATTTTCTACCCATTGTGCAAAGAAGAATGCTAAAGTCATCAAAATTAGAACCAGAGGTCCCATCTGATAACACATTACAAAACAAATTACTAAAGCAATAGTAGGCCCGATTATTGGAACTATGTCAAGAATAGTTGCTATTAAACCCAATAATACGGCATAATCTACTTTTAACAGCATTAAACAGATGGTGAATACAATTCCTAAACTAAGCATTGTAACACCTGTTGCAACAATATATCCGCCGATTTTATGAGATATTGTTTCTGCTATTCTGTCAGCCTTTTTTTTCATTTGTTTAGGGAATAAAAGTAAAAATGTTCTGCGGATAGCCTTTTTATCTACAATAAAATAGTAAATAATAATACACATTGTAAGTAAATAAACCAAAGCTGATGCAAAACTTATCGTTGCGTTAATTGATTGATTTACCAAATTGCTTGTAAAATCGGAAACCGGCTGTATAAATGATGGAATATCAATCATTTCAACAATTTTTTGACCAAGAATTTGTTTGTTTAATATAAAGCTCTTTAAATTTTCAATATGTCCCGGCAAAATTTGTATAAAAGAATTTATTTGCTTTGAAGCTATTACAATAATCGGCAGGAAAAACGCTGCGGAAATTGCAACCATTCCGGAAACCACTATTGTTGCAGCCAATGATCGTTTCATTTTTCTTGATAAAATATCAACAAGCGGATTTAGTGAACAGGCTAGCACGTACGATGCAAAAAACATCATTGCAATTCCGCTTATCATAGTAAGAAACTTTATAAATAATATTGCAACAATAAAAAATATAATATTTTTTACAGTTATATAATTTTTAAAAAACATTGTTTACCTCGTATATTATAACTTATGTATCATATCAAAAATTAATACACAGGTAAACCTACCCAAATATAGGATTTTATTTAATATTTAGAATAAGATTTGTATAACTGTCCTTTGTCGACTCTTTATCTTTAATTTTAGGAAATACTTTTTTATAAAACGGTTTAACCCTCGGCTCTGCAAATAAATCCATTGTTTCAATACCAAGATTACTTAGATGTGAAACCATAGATTATTGTATAAGGGATCTTCCTACTCCTTTAATTTGTCTCTGTTCATCATTTAAAATTTCTGGAGATACCTGCAAAAATTTTAAATTTACATTCTTTTCTGAAATAAAAAAGTCAGCAAGCTCCATAATTTTATCAGGTTCCGGCTGTGAAAAATTATCTGTTTGCGATGTTAAAGCATATATTTTTCTTTGAGAAGAATTCGTAGGAATATAAATCATTTTTGCATACAAAGAATCTGACCATTTCTCTTTTATTTGCGTAACTGCATTTACATCATTAGGCTCAAGTGAATTCATTTCCACAAGATGAGCATCTTCAGCTAAATATTTACCTGCTGTTTTTTTCAAAACAGAAGTTTTCATTAACGGAGTAGCCTTAAAGTTTATTGCAGTAGAGTTATAATTAATGCTGTTCATATCAGCATTAAACCTCCTCAAAATTAATGTTGACTATGACTTTAAAAAAATTTACATAACTTTATATGTAATAATGTTCACCTTTTATTAAGTTTCGTTTCAATTTTTGTTAAAATAAATCTTTACATAACCCATGCCTTATTAATTTGGTATAAAATTGAATAACAGGGAAATTATGGAGGGATATCGTGGTAGTAGAAGAAACAAGTAAGGTATGTTTATCCGAAAACGCTATCAAAGTGTTAGAAAAACGTTATTTAAAGAGAGATAAAAATGGTAATTGTGTAGAAACTCCTGCAGATATGTTCAGACGAGTTGCAGACACAATCGCATCTGGCGATCTAAAATTTGGGAAATCACAATCAGAAGTAAAAGAACTCGCAGACAGATTCTATGATGCAATTACTCATAGATATTTTATGCCAAACTCTCCGACATTAATGAATGCCGGTAGAGAATTAGGGCAATTGGCAGCATGTTTTGTTTTACCGGTAGAGGATTCTTTGGAAGGAATCTTTGAAACAATAAAAAATACAGCACTTATTCATAAATCAGGCGGAGGTACCGGATTTTCATTCTCAAGATTAAGACCTAAAAATGATGTTGTACGTTCAACAATGGGAGTTTCATCAGGTCCTGTTTCATTTATGGAAGTGTTTAATGCAGCAACAGAAGCGGTTAAGCAAGGCGGAACAAGACGTGGAGCTAATATGGGGATTTTAAGAGTAGATCACCCCGATATTTTGGAATTTATTGATTGCAAAGCTGATAATACAAAGTTGAACAACTTTAATATTTCAGTTGCAATTACTGATAAATTTATGGATGCTTATCTAAAAGGTGAAGATTACGATTTAATCCACCCGAATACAAAACAATCTGTCGGCAAATTAAATGCTAAAAAAGTATTTGATTTAATTATTGACGGTGCTTGGAGAAATGGTGAACCTGGTATTATCTTTATTGATACAATGAATTCAGACAACCCGACACCTCTTATTGGTGAAATTGAATCAACAAACCCTTGCGGAGAAGTTCCGTTATTAGCATACGAAGCTTGCAACCTTGGTTCTATTAACTTAAACCAAATGGTTAAAGAAGAAAACGGTAAAACTGTTGTTGATTGGGATTTGTTAGCTAAAACAACAAGAACAGCTATCAGATTTTTAGATAATGTTATCGAAATCAACAATTATCCGCTGCCTAAAATTTCTGAAATGGTTCAAAATAACAGAAAGATTGGTTTAGGCGTTATGGGCTGGGCTGATATGCTTATGAAAATGGGTATATCTTATGCATCAGAAGAAGGAACAAAACTTGCAGCACAAGTTATTGAATTTATTGATTATGAATCAAAATGCGAATCTGTAGAACTTTCAAAAGAACGCGGAAGATTTAATAACTTTAAAGGTAGTATATACGATCAAGACCATTACCTTTATAACAAATTCAAAAATAAATCTGCAGGTATCATAACTGATGAACAATGGAAAGAACTTGATGAACAAATCAAAGAACATGGTATCAGAAATGCAACCACAACTTGTATTGCACCGACCGGTACTATTTCAATGATTGCCTCTGCATCAGGCGGTATCGAACCATTATTCGGTCTTGTATTCTCAAGATTGATTATGGATGGTACTGAAATGTTGGAAGTTAATGATATCTTCAAAGATTATATGATTAAACACGGACTTTATTCAGAAGATTTGATGAAAAAGATTGCAGTTGACGGTTCTGTTGCTCATATCGATGGAATTCCGGAAGATGTTAAGAAAATCTTTGTAACAGCACATGATGTTTCACCTTACTGGCATGTAAAAATGCAAGCAGCGTTCCAATTACATACAGATAACGCTGTATCAAAGACTGTAAACTTCGTTGAATCCGCAACTCGTGAAGATATTGAAGAAGCTTACGTTCTTGCCTATAAAAACCACTTAAAAGGCATAACAGTATATAGAAACAATTCAAGATTCTTCCAACCAATGAATATTGATAAAAAAATTGAAGAAAAAAAGGAAGAAGAATCTAAGGTTGAAGAAACAGCAGTTGAAGAAGAATATAATCCGACCGGAGAAATCAAAGTTGTTACTTGCCCTGAATGCGGTAACAAAGTAGAAATGGCGGAAGGATGCTTTATCTGCTTAAATTGCGGTTATTCAGGCTGTTCGTAAGAATATAAAGAGAGATTGAAAGAAAAAAGGACAACTTTTATTTTAGTTGTCCTTTTTTAATACTTTAAAATTTTATTCCAACAATTGCTTTGAATTTATTTACAAAATCATCAAATGAAATATTTGTTTTATAATTAGTTCTCTTATTTAAAACTTTAACCGTTTTGTTTTTATTATTTACTCCCAAAATCGGTAAACAATGCCATTTATCAATACCTTTAACTTTTTCATTTGATGTCATTGCAACAAAACTGTAATCTTTTGAATTATGCTGTCCTAAGCCTTGTAATAATTCTAGAACATCATCTTTATGTTTTTTCAAATTTAAATTTAAGTCACTTTCTCCAATAGAAACCGGTTCTATACCGGTAAACCATTTAAAAGCATTAGAAGGTCTATTATATTCGCAAGCCCGATTCTTTATCAAAGGGAACATATATAAACGTGCTAATAATGGTTTCATCAACGGATGGCGTTTTACCATTTTTCTTATTGCAATATTCACCCCTAAACTCAATCTTGTATTTGAATAATCAAAAGAAGAAAGCCCGAAAGGATTATTAGAATATTCTTTATACAAGTCAAAATGTTTGCCGACATAATCATTTAAAAGGGCTTTATAAGTTTTATTTTTACCGTTAATGTGCAATGTAATTTTATATGCAGGCTCCATTGTAGCATCTTTTTGTATTTTTATACGTTTCTTCAAAAGCTCACGCCCTTTTTCGGATGCCAAAAGAGAATATCTTGCGGCTTCATCAAAACAGTTTGCAATAATTTGTTTATCTGACATTGCACGAGATATTTCTTCATCAGTTAATGAACGCCACTTTATGTTTTTCATATTGTGGTTTAAATAAGGGTAAATTTTCCGCAGCATTGAAATTTTCATATTTATCAAAAATACAAAAATAAAAAAATTTGCTAAGGGACAGGATCATACCCGCCTTCATTCAAAGGATGACATCTGCAGATTCTTTTAATACCAAGCCAACCGCCTTTTAATATTCCGTATTTTATTATCGCCTGTTTCATATATTCGGAACATGTCGGATAAAAACGGCATCTGGAAGGTGTTAAAGAAGAAATTTTCTGATAAATTTTTATTATCCGTAAAATAATCTTTTTAAGCATTTACTATGCCGCACTTTCTCCGATTGTATCAACCGCTTCAACCTTGATATCGGTAATTAATTCTGAATAAGAAATTACAACAATTGTCGGAATATGTCTTTCCAATAACTGGAACAGAGGAAGTCTAATTCTTGGAGAACATAAAATTACAGGCTGTTTACCGATATTTTGATGAGCTCTCATCAACGTCATTGCAGTAGATTCAATCAAATCCTGTACCTGCATCGGATTCAACAGAAACATCGTTCCTAATTCCGTTCTTTGACAGCTGTCATCCAGAATTTTTTCCCACTCAGGAGAAAGAGTCAATGCGTATAACACATTATCATCCTGAACGTTAGTTAAACAAATTTGACGGCCTAAAGCAGCACGCAGACGTTCAGACAAAATATCCGGTTCTTTAGAAAATCTCGCATAGTCACAAAGTCGTTCAAATACAAAGATAATATCTTTGATTGAAACTTTTTCACGAATAAGGTTAACAAATATTTTTCTTAAGTCTGATGTAGAAATAATAGCAGGAACCAAATCGTTTACAAGTGTAGGGTCTTGAGAACGAACAAGTTCCATTAATTTTAATACATCTGTTTTAGTCATAACTTCATCTACGTGTTTACGTACACATTCTTGTAAGTGAGTAACAAGAACATCCGTCGCATCAACTGCAGTAACGTTGCTTGCAGACTGAGCATCTTCTGAATTTACCCAGTATGCCTGAGTTTGGTATGTAGGGTCAACGGCAATAATTGCATCATCCGGAACAGATTTTTTAACCGCATCCCATTGATCAGCAATAACCATATATTTACCAGGGTATACATAACCTGTTGCAACCGTATTACCACGAATAGAAATCATGTATTCATTTGCTTCAAGTGCAGATGAATCCATAATACGAATATTTGGTAAAATATAACCCAATTCATCAGTAACTCTTTGACGTAAAGCAGCAATTTTAGCAAGCAATTGACCTTCCTGATCAGGATCCGCAATTACAAGCAAACCGGCACCAACCTGCAGGCTCAATACATCAACCCCCAAACGTTCGTACATCTTGTTAGGGTTAACAAGATCTTGCATATTTTGACGTACATTTTCCAATTGCCCCAATTGAGATTGAACATCAGCATTAATCAATACTGAGAATCCGGCAATCGCAAGCCCGATTGAGAACATACAGAACGGCAGGAACGGCAGCCCTGTAATAGGACCTGTTACTGCAATCAAGAACAGGAATGCAGCAGCGAAGAATAATGAGTACGGTTTATTCATAATTTGTTCCGTCAAATCAGCACCCAATGAAGCACTTGCCGCAGATGCACGGGTCATAACGATACCGGCAGCAATTGACATCAACAATGACGGAACTTGAGATGCCAAACCGTCACCAATTGTTAAAATTGTATATTTTGAAACAGCATCAGCAACCGGCATCTGATTCATTAAACAACCTATTAACAAACCGCCAACAATGTTAATAATAACGATAATGATACCTGCCATGGTATCACCTTTTACGAACTTCATCGCACCATCCATTGAACCGAATAAACTTGATTCTCTTTGTAAATCTTCACGACGTTTAACCGCTTCTTCCGGAGATATCAAACCTGCGTTAAAATCGGCATCAATTGTCATTTGTTTACCGGGCATAGCATCTAACGCAAATCTGGCAGAAACTTCCGCAATACGTTCCGCACCTTTTGTGATAACCATAAACTGTACAACGGTAATAATAAGGAAGATTACACCACCTACAACCATGTTACCACCGGTAACGAATGTTCCGAACGCATGAATAACTTCTCCGGCCTCACCCTTTGCAAGAATAAGACGGGTAGATGCAATTGATAATACAAGCCGGAACATTGTTCCCAAAAGAATAATTGACGGAAATGCCGCTAATTCCAGAGGTTTCTGTACATATAATGAAATCATCAAAAGTACAATTCCAAGTGTAATATTCAAACTGATTGAAAAGTTGATAACCCAATTTGGCATCTCAACCAATAAGATTAAGATTAAGGTTAGCACGAAAAATGCAAGAAATATTTCACTTATGGGTTTATGTTCTGCTTCTGCTGCCACTAACTACTCCTCAATGCATTCTGAACTATTTCCAACTGTGCTTCAATACTGGCATCCACAACACCATTATTGGTTTGTACTATACAACTGCCTTCTGATATATTATCATCCGACACTATACTTACTTTAGATTCTACACCTAACAAAGTTAATTGTTCCGGTAAATTATCTTTTACATATTGAGACTGTACAGGATTGACCTTTATAACTATCTTAGGTTCATTTTTCGGAATATTTTTCATTATATCCATTACTGTATCAATAACAATCTGCGGGTCAATCTGTACCTCATGTTTAATGATTTTTTTAGCTATCTCTAAACTTATTTCTATCAAATCCGGAGCTATTGCTTCAAAAACCCTCTTTTCAGAACTCATAAATGCACCTATATTGGATTTAAATGCAACCAAATCAGCTTGTGCACGCTCCAAACCTTGATTATATCCTTCCTGATATGCAGCTTCTTTTATTTGAACAGCTTCTTCTTGAGCACGTGAAATAAGGTTTCTGTCATCAATTCTGCGATATCCGCGGCGTCTGTTGCCGGTTCTTCTTTCTTCTCTCTGCGTAAAATCAATGTTATCTATATCAAATACAGCCTGCTCAATATCTTCTTCCGGAGGATTCTCAGCTTTATATACAGCTTCAGCTTCTGCGGCTCTTTGTGCCTCTTCCTCCGCCTTCTTTCGTGCAACACTAGCTTCTAATCTTTTTTGATAATTCTTCTTTTTTATTATCATGACATTTATTATACACTATCCTTAACATACTGAACAACAATTTGAGCAACCTTCACAGGTATCGGATAATAATCTCCTTCGTAAGCTTTTGAAATAAAACGTTTCAAGAATGGACGCTCTGATTTAAACAATTTTTCAATATCTTCCATTGGGTGTTTATCAAATATTCTATTCAACTGACGCAATATCGATTCCTGACTTGGAGATTTTCGACGAGGTAAAAATTCTTTTATACTTTCCAGACACTTCAATGTATAATTCATATCCAGTCCGGCTTCTAAATTTTCTACCTTCATATAGTTTCTTATTGTTTCTACATCTTGAGGTGCAAATTTTTCCAAAATAGCTTCAACTCTATCTTCCGGTAATATTTTTAATACCAAAGCTACAGACATCAATTTTAAAGATTTATCAAGAGGACCTGCAGGTAAACTTGAAGGTGCAGCAGCAGGAAGTGCTTGAGATTCTCCGCCGGAAGATGGAGCAGTTTGCTGTTGTTGAGCCGCAGCAGCTTCCATTGCAGCCTTTTGTTCGGCCTCAGCCTGTGCAGCCTGTGCAGCCATATCATCAATATTAGATTGACTCATTGCTTTTTGAGAAATTTCTGCAGTAATTACACCTCGTTTTTCAAGATTGTCAATTGCATCTTTAAAACTTTTATTAACGTGATGTTCAATTAGCTGCAATATTTGGTCTTGAGGAACATTTTTTTTGATTGCCTGTTTTGCAACTTCAAATATAGTAAATGCAATCTTTTGCATAATACCGTCCCAGTGTTCCGGCATAATACCGGAATGCACAAGGTCAATCGATTTATGAAATGCCCATTCAGCAATAATCTGAGTAACAAATATAGCTTGGTCTGCATTAAATCCTAATGATTCATCATTGGCAATAGCTTCACCCGCTAAAAGTGTAAAATTAGAAAGAGTTTTTACTACATAATTCTTTTGCATGTCATTAAACTCTTTCGGGATTAATTCACCCGCTTGAGATGACATCAACTGTGCAAACTCTTTATAATCAAATCCTTCTATTGCCATATTCCCATTCCCTTATTATTTAATCAGCGGGGTAAAGTTCCCCTTTACCCCTAACCTTGTTCAATCCAGCTCTTGATTTTTTCTCCTGCCATATCTTCATCTGCAATATCAAAATCATTCTTGATTTCGGCTAATGCATTCTTTAACGGAGTATAATCAACAGGCATTCTGGATTGTTGTATTTGAAGTGCTGTTTGTTCTCGCTGTTCTACTAATCCTTTTTGCAATTGTTGTTGTTGTTGAACAAGAGCTTCAGCTTTTTGACTTACATCTCTCAATTGTTGTTCTTGTTCTGTAGTTTTTTCTCGTAAAACTTCCATTTCAGATTCTTGTTTTTCTCTCATTTTCTTCAATCTTTGAGTAACTGCTCTGTGACCTAAGAATAAACTTGCTGCTACCATTGCGATTGCTAACCACCAAGGGTTGCCTGTTTCATCAGGTTTTGGAAGTTTTTCCGGATTATCTGATGCAAGGTATGGATCATTTGAATCATTGAATGCAATTGAAACATTTTCAGGTCTTGCTTTCGGACTTGCCGCATGAGCAATTAATTCTTTCAAGTCATCAATTGTCACATCAGGCGGCAATGCTGCCTTATCCATTGTTACAGCGATAGAAATATCTTCAATTACACCAGGATTCATATACTCATTTGTTTGAATCTTTGATACTCCGTATTGAGTTTCTTTTGCTGTTCTTGAATAATTTCTGTTTTGGCTGGAATCTCCGCCGCCGCCAGGTAAACCGTTAGGAAGATATACGCTGACTGCGTTAGTATTTTTGTTTTTGTCACTGGTTTGATCACCCAAACCTTCTGAGAAGGTTTGTTCGGTTATAGATGCTTTTTGATTTGGATCATACCAGGTTGTGAATTTTTCGGTAGGAGATTGTTTCAGGAATGTACTAACAGTTGCTGTATAATTTCCTTTACCAACCAATCTATCTAACTGCGTATTAACTTTTTGGAGCATGTATTTATCTTTTTCATGAAGTTTTTCTTCATCTTGTGATGTTGCATCCAAAATATTATTGTATACGTTGCCATTTGTATCAGTTATTGAAACATTTTCAGGAACCAAACCGGAAACTGAACCGACCAAAAGGTTTGTAATAGCTTTAACCTTAAAGTTATCCAGTTTTTCACCTGACGGCATATCAAGCTGAACAGTTGCAGTTACAGGTTTTTGGTTTTGAGAAAACATCGTTTGTTCCGGTATAGACACAAATACCGATGCATTCTGAATAGGCGGAATTTTACGGATTAATCGTGCAAGTTCACCATCTATTGCTCTTATCAAACGAATTCTTTTATCTTCTTTGGTTGACGTAAAATCACCTTTATCAAACATTTCTAATCCGACATTTTGATCCATCAAACCGCTTTTAACAATTGCTAATAATGCTCTGTCACGCTGTGTTTGAGTATAATCTTTTAAGAAAATTGTTGATTTTGTACCATCAAGCTTACGATTTGCAGTAATACCTTCCCTTGCAAGCAATGCCTGAATTTCGATTGCTTTACCAAGGTTATCGGTTGTTAATAAATCAAGCGGTTCTTTTATTACCTTTTCAGAAACAACTTTAGCCCCCGGACCGCGATGAGAAGATGAAACGATTGCTGCAGTTACAATTAATGCTAAAAGAATAACTGCAACAGCAACTGCTCCTATTATGAAATTTTTGTTCTGTAATAACTGCTTAAAATCCATCTTGATGACACCCTAATGCTTATAATTTATATTTTTTGACACACTACTCTGTCACTATATAATACTATACTTGAATTTGCATAATTTTATCATATGTTTGGATGATTTTACCGGTAAATTGTGTTGCAACGTTCACATTAATTTCTGCTTTAGCCATTGCAGTCATTACATCGTGAATATCAACATCATCATTACCTGCCATAACATCTTTCAACATACCGTCCGGCGCATTTAAATCTCCATTGAATTTTTCTATCAAACCTGACATCACTGATTTAAAATCTCCGGTTTCCGGAGTTTCCACACGTCCCATACGAGCACTCGGCAAACACCCGAACCAAGGATCCATTTTGGTATGTTGGATTCTTGCCTCTAAATCATATCTTGGATAAAACCCATGTCCGTTTGATAACATATTTACCTCACTCTTTTTAGTTTAGTTAAACTCGTTTACACTTTTGTTTATAGTAATCGGATAAAATTCTTAAAAAATTAATCAAATACATAACAAATCCTTCATTTGTGTTAGTTAAAACTCTGGTTTTACTGTATTTGTTTTAAGGATTTGATTTAAAAAGTCAACAAAAAAGTAAGGCTATGACATGATTTCAGCCTATCTTGTAATAATTCTTAATAATAAAAACCTTTCTATGCTTTATTTATTTAAAATAAAACTAAAAAATTCTAATTATTTATTCTACATTTCCCCCTAGTCAACAGAGAAAATATCTCTGATATCATCCATTGTGAGAGATTTTGTAATATTTCTGTCTACAGAAATTACGCTGTCAACAAGGTCACGTTTCCTTGTCTTGAGTTTTTGAATTTTTTCTTCAACAGTATTCTTAGTAATAATCCTGTATACAAATACTTTCTTAGTTTGTCCGATACGGTAGGCCCTATCTGTTGCTTGATCTTCAACTGCCGGGTTCCACCACGGGTCATAGTGGATAACATAATCTGCACCAGTTAGGTTCAAACCTGTACCGCCGGCTTTTAAACTTATTAAGAATACTTTAACATTTGGATTATTGTTGAAGTTTTCAACAGCTTTTTGTCTGTCTTTTGTCTTACCTGTTAAGTATTCGTATTCAATACCTACTCTACCTAACCAGCCTTTTATAATATCTAACATATCAACAAATTGGCTGAATAACAGAACTCTGTGTCCTTCATCAACAATTTGTTCAAGCATACCTTTTAAATACTCAAACTTACCTGACTGCATAACGCCTTTAACATGTTCTTTATCATAAAGTTTAGGATGACAGCAGATTTGACGTAATCTCAATAATGCAGAGAAAATAGACATTCTGCTCTTTTCAAGACCATTCATTTCAATACTCTTGAACAATTCTTCTTTAGTACTGTCAAGTACTTCAAGATAGAAATCACGTTGTTCCGGAGTCAATTCACAGTATGCCATGTTTTCAACTTTATCAGGCAAATCTTTTGCTACATCTCGTTTCATACGACGTAAGATAAACGGATATATTTGAAGTTTTAGACGTTTTTCAACAGTCTTATCCTGTCTTTCCATAATCGGAGTTACATACCTTGTATTAAATTCCGCCATAGTAAACAAGAATCCGTTCATCAAAAAGTCAAATACTGACCATAATTCTTCCAATTTATTTTCAATCGGTGTACCTGACAAGGCAAGTCTGTGTTTAGAATTAAGTGTCTTAACAGCCTGAGCTGTTTGAGATATTGCATTCTTAATATTTTGAGATTCATCAAGAATAATGTATCTGAAATTATATTTTCTAAATTTATCGACATCACGCCTTATTAAGGCATAACTTGTGATTACAATATCGTAGTTTGGAATTTCATCAAAAAGTTTTCCTCTGTCAACACCTGATAATTTTAAACAGCTAAGTCCCGGTGTAAACTTCTCAATTTCTGCTTCCCAGTTAAATACAACTGTTGTCGGAGCAATAACAAGAGTTGGTTCAGGACCGTCTACTTCCTTTGCTTTTTGGAGTAATGCCAGAGCCTGTAATGTTTTACCAAGCCCCATATCATCTGCAAGGATTCCATTCAAACCATATTTATACATAAACCAGAGCCAGCTGAACCCCTTAACCTGATAATCACGGAAGGTTGCATTGATATCTTTTGGCAATTCCGTATGTTCAGTTGTTGAGAAGGATGAAATTTGATCCCAGAATTTTTTAAATTCGTCACTTAATACCAGTTCAAAATCAAGGTTTTTTAATTCTTGAATCAAACCGGCACGATATGTTTTTACTCTGAATTTGTTTTCATTGTTTCTGTATGCATCAAACGAATTGAATGAACGCATCATTTGATAAATATTTTGTGCCGGATACTCAACAAAGCCAAGACTTCTTACCCTTGCATATTTTTCACCGCTTTGAATTGTATCATATATATCGTCAAAGTTAATAATTTCTTCGCCTACCTGACCGTATAACTGAATTTCAAATTCATCAGGAGCATCTTCACAGAAATCAATCTTTGCACACATTCTAAACGGATCCTCCAGCAGTTTGAAGAAATTCATATCATCTTTTTCTTCAAACTTCCAACCTTCGCCTGCCTGCTTGATATAGTAATTGTAAAAATCAATTGCAGTTTCTTTTTCTAATGCAAGGTTATTTGTCTGCATCGGAACAAATTTACATGCCAGCAGCATTTGGTAGGCCGCTTGCTCATGCTGATAATTACGTTTTATCCAATAAACATAATCTTCGCCGTCTTTTTTGGTTGTAATGGTGACATAAGGTGATTTATCTTTATTTTTAGAATAAGGAACACGAACTCCGTCATAATCAAATTCCAAAGATGCTTTCAAAGATTGGTCATAATCAATGCCTAAAGATACAACATTTAATGGCGGTCTTTCTTCCAGCATTAGTTTACTTATCTGTTCTGATACATCTACATCAATAATCGACTGAATTTGTGGAAGTTCTTCATAAATAAACTTTCCGCCATCGGAATCTTTTAAGTCAGTAAATGTTGACTTGATAATACTTTGCGGAAGTTCATTCATTGCAACATTTATCGGAAATATTATATTTTTATATCTGCCCCATTTTAACTGACGGGAAAAATATTTAACTTCTTCAAACGGAATAACCTCATCACTATTAGGGCGATTCCAATACAGAGCAAGCATAATACTACCGTTTGGAGAAGATGCAACCTCAAGTGAAAGTTTCCATTCTTCATCTACAAATTTTATACGCTGTTTCGTTTTTTCATCCAACACTTCGTCAGCCTGTGCCAAAAGCGGAAACATAGGTTGAAATTTCGTAATAGGAATATCATACCAGCCGGCTTTTTTATCTTGACGGGCTATCTTGAATATTAATTGAAATATTGCAACTTCTGCCTTCTGAGATTCATTTAACGAAAAATTAGGCTGTTCCTTTTGAATTTCAATTAAAGCTCTTAAAACATTTTCTATTGAACGGATAATTTTACCGGTTTTTCTGTCTCGAATTAAAAGAGAAAAGAAATTTTGCTTACGTTTTGGATTGAAATGAAATATATAATTTCCTTGAGGAATATCCATCAAATCCGTATTTTCATCAGGGAAATCATGTTCTATTCCATATTTAGTTTCTAACCAGTCCTCATAAGCATGTTCATTTATTGCTTTTAAAGCAACAGCAACAGAATGCTTGCACCATTCTTCTTTTAACGGACAATTACAGCGTGCTTCAACCGTATTTTTTTTGAAAATTAAATCGGTTGTATATGCATCTTGATAGTTGCCCTTGACTTTTGCTTTGTAAAAGTTTTTTTCAGGCTCTGATTCTATTATCATATCTTTTTGATAATACTCATAACCTCTACGCCAACTACCGGCAGATGCAATGTCTTTTATATACTTATAGTTAAATTCAAAAACTTTACTCATTGAATAGAGTTTCTCATCCTTTTCGGGTTTTGATAAATTAAAAAATCACACGAAAAATTGATAAAAGATAACATTAATAAAGCTTCCAAACAAATTATCCTATCAATTATGCAATTTGTCAAAACTAAAATCTAAATCGCATGACTTAATTGTACTATAAATCTAAAAAAAAACAAGCAGTTGTCCTAGTTCAATACATATTAGACTAAGCAACATTTTCTATGAGTGTATAGTAATATTCCATCGGAGTCAAATAA
>CALUXY010000024.1 GCA_944324855.1 Candidatus Gastranaerophilales bacterium
CCATATTAGTCTCCTTTCGTTTTCTAGTTTCCTAAAAAAGTATCAGTTAGTCTAATATGTGTTGGAACTAGGACAGATAGTAACCGTTACATTTATATATTACGGGATATTAAAAAGGTCTTCGATAATAACCGAAGACCTTTAAAAAGAATATTTATTACAGTTTATGAAAAATATCTTTTCAATAAACCTTCAAAACCTTGACCATGACGTGCTTCGTCTTTAGCCATTTCGTGAACTGTATCGTGAATTGCATCAAGTCCTAATTCTTTTGCACGTTTTGCAATTTCCATCTTACCTGCACAAGCGCCGAATTCTGCTTCTGCTCTCATTTCTAAGTTTTTCTTAGTTGAGTTTGTTAAAACATCACCTAATAATTCTGCGAATTTTGCAGCGTGTTCTGCTTCTTCAAAAGCGTATCTTTTGTATGCTTCTGCAACTTCAGGATATCCTTCTCTTTCAGCCTGTCTTGACATTGCAAGATACATACCGACTTCAGCACATTCACCTGTAAAGTGTGCATTCAATCCTTCCAAAATTTCAGCATCAACACCTTTTGCAACACCTACAATGTGTTCTGTTGCATACTGTTTTTTAGTTTCATCGACTTTGTTAAATTTTTCTTTTGGAGCACCGCAAACAGGACATTTTTCAGGTGCTTCACCTTCTGCTGTATAACCGCAAATAGTACATACGTATTTCATAATCGTAACCTCCAACTGTGTAATACAAATATTTAGTGTACAACTTGTATGTTGGTAAGATCCTGAAACAAGTTCAGGATGACAAACATATAAAAAATTGAGTTTTGAATCCCCGACTTATTTATAAATATGCCGGCAATACTCTGCCGAGCAAATGATTAAGTATCATTTGCGAGAGGGAAGAACCGGCAAGCTGTCCGGTTCGAGTCCAAAACTCTCAACACTTTATATAAAATATGCCGATGGCCGGACTCGAACCGGCACGTGGTTGCCCACACAAGATTTTGAGTCTAGCACGTCTACCAATTTCATCACATCGGCATACTATAATCTCTCTAATGTTCGATAAAAAAATAATAACAAATAAATATAAAATTACAAATATTATTTTACTTTTCAAAAATAATCATTAAAAAATAATACATAAGGTGTGTCTATTTCTAAAATAAACGGAGATAATAACGATGATGAAGTACGTTAAAATATTGTGTTTAATATTAGTATTATCCTGTTCACTACAAGCCAATGCGGCAATTATGCAAGGCGGTGTGAGCGAAAATTCTGTTGCAAAATACAATAAAGTCATAGATAGAACAACCAAAACACCTATTGCCGGAGCAGCTGTCAAAATTCCACAATCCGGATATAAAACATATACGGATAATGACGGCAGATTTGCAATGCCGGCATACGTTCCTAAAAATACAATCGTATCAGTTGAAAAACAGAATTACAAACCGTTTTCCATCACTATTACGGATAGGAACATGGGACGACCGTTAAATCTGAGCATCGAAAAATCAAACAAGTTTGATATTGTCGTCGATACCGACATATATCATATTGGGGATAACAACTATTCAATGGCATCTGCAAATGCCGGACAATTCAGAGGACGTTCGGTTGGACCTGTTTACAGAAAATCCTTTTTCATGCCGGCATCCTGTAAAAACAAAACCAATTATCTTGTTATAGGTTCAATCATCGGTATTGATACGGCTCTTGCACGCGGTATGGGGCAAAACAGTATTACAACTTCATTTGCATCTCCGCCAAGTATATATTTTAACGGTAAAAAAATTGCAGAAATACAAATCAACGGTGATAATCAAAAAATAAAAATCCCGAATTACCTTATCAGAGGAAATCAAAAAAACGAGATTAAGATAATGGCAGGTATCAATCTTCGTCAAACAGCTTATGTGGATTTTGACGATATTGAATTTATGAACCTTAACATTGAATAATAGAATAATCTATGTTACCATTAACCTATGGAACATACGTTTAAACAGCAAGTTTGTTATTGTGATACCGATGCATTTGGAGTAGTCTGGCATGGGTCTTATCTTAGATGGCTTGAGATGGGACGTATCGGTTTTTGTGATGATATGGGACTTAATTTGATTGATTTGCAGGCTCGTGATATTGTCATGCCTGTAACAAATATCAATGTAAGATATAAAGCATCCGCAAAAGCTTATGATAATTTACTTATAAAAACTGTAATTTCAAAAATTACCCCGTTATCCGTTACATTCGAACAAACAATAACAAATGAAGAAACAGGAGTTTTGTATATTCAGGCAATGGTTGATGTTGTTGCGGTTAATAATGACGGAAAACTTTACAGAAGATTCCCTGACATTGTAAAAAATGCTTTTGATAGAATTTCTAAAGAGGCATTATTATGCAGCGTTTAAATAAATTTATCGCCTCATCAGGACTTTGCTCCAGAAGAAAAGCCGATGAACTTATTGAAACAGGACATGTTATTGTTAACGGAAAAGTTGTAACAGAACTCGGATTTCAGGTATCAGAAAAAGATAAGGTTTTTGTGGATAGAAAGCTTATACATCCTAAAAAACTTGAATATTACAGATTTTATAAACCTGCAGGATATATCACAACTGCAGATGATGAAAAAGGCAGAAAAACCATATATGATATTCTGCCGGAAAATTTCAGCCAGTTTAAACCGGTAGGACGTTTGGATAGAGAATCAACAGGGCTTTTGATATTAACAAATGACGGTGATTTAATAAACGAACTTACTCACCCGTCAATCAAAGTTCCGAAGGTCTATCTTGTAACGATTAACGGAAAGATTAACCAGAATCAATTGGAACAAATGGCAAAAGGAATTGAAATAGAAAAAGATAAGATTGCGTATGCAGAATGTGCAGTCCTCGAAATAACCAACAAATCATCAATGCTTCAGGTTATTTTATATCAGGGGATGAACCGACAAATCAGAAAAATGTTTGATTTTCTCGGGTTTGAGGTTGTATCTCTAAAAAGAATACAACATGCAACAATATCTCTTGAGGGCTTAAAAAAAGGGCAGGTTAAACCTATCAAACCTATACAAATAAGAGAATTAAAAAGATATCTTGCAAAACTCGGGCAGAAAAATGATTAAAGTTGCTATAACAGGAAATATCGCATCAGGGAAGTCAGAAGCTGAAAAAATCTTGAAAGAAAAAGAGTATAAGGTTTTTGATACGGATGAAATTGCACATGAAATTCTTGAATCATCATCTGAAATATTAGATACATTTAAAAATTACGATATTCTTGACAATGGGAATATTTCAAGACAAAAACTCGGAAAACTTGTATTCAATAATATAGAATTAAAACAAAAACTTGAAGCGATTATTCATCCGCTAATTAAAAAACGTATAAATAAAATCTTTGCGCAGAACAACAATGAAAAATATGTATTTATAAGTATACCGCTGCTGTTTGAAGCCAATATGCAGGACTTATTTGATAAAGTTGTATTTATATATTGTGATGACGAAATAAGGCTTAAACGATTGATGAAACGTAATAATCTCTCAATCGAAGATGCTAAACAGAGAATGAGTTCTCAAGAATCACAGAATGAAAAAATTAAAAAATGCGATTATGTTATAAAAAATGAATCGACAATTGATAATCTTAAAATAGAGATTGATAAACTTTTTTAAGCATTTTCAACCGGTACAAATACTCTCATGTTTTGAGTTGAACGAAGATTATGAGTACGTCCGTCACTGCAGGCAGTACCGTCACCTAATGTTACTTCAATATGCCCGTGTTTAGAACTGTATCCGGCAGCTCCTTTATCATAAACCAAGATACATCCGGCAGGTAATTTTTTCAAATCAACGCTGGATGCGGATACTTCTTGGAAATTCTTATTTTTACCAAGTACACTGCCCATTTGATATGCGGATGCCGTATGTCCGTTATGCATTCCTGTTCTTTGAAGTGCTTTTCTTACATATTTTGAGCATTTTCCGGTAAAACCGACTGAATGGTTAGCAATATCTTTTGCAAGTTTTTGTCCTTTAGCAGATGAATATTTCAAACCTTTTTGAGCAAAAGAATCAAAACTTATTGCATTATTATTCTTATTAAAATTAACACTGCCAGCATTAAAAGAACCTTTTACCTGATTATATCTGTGACCTGTTTTGTAATCAGCAGTTGTCGCGATGAATGCAAGGTTTAATTGATGAGTCAGAGGATCATCAATATAGTTATCTTCCCATTCGTAACGTTGTTCTTCTCTGATTTCTTGCTGTGTTCTTTCAAGCTCTTCCTGCTCTTTGGCAATAGTTTCTTTTAAGTTTTCTAAATTAGCTTTTTGTCGTTCAATACGTTTTTCATACGCTGATTTAGGTTCTGATTTTGAGGCTTTCGACTTTCCTACAGTATCAGTCACACGGGTAGAACCATATACTCTTGCTGTATCTTGTGATTCAGTTGTACTTTTTACATTAAAACCAAACATGTATATAATACCCCGTAATTATCCTCATATATATAAAGTTTTTTTTGATGAAAAAATTGACTTTTTAATTAACATTTCTTAATAAACTATTCAAATTTTTATTTCTAAAGCCTTATATAAATACGATGAGTACACAGATTAGTAACAACTTAATAAACCAGTATACAGCAGTTCCGCAACAAAAGAAAAAGAAATTCACTGATAATTTTCAAACAAAATTAAGAAACTCTGCAGATATGAACGACTGCATTTCTGTTCCCAGAACAATATTCAAAGGATATTTAGGAATAATGTTCGGAACAACTCTTGCGGCCGGTGCAAATTTAATCAAATCACCTTCTAAAATAAAAACAGTATTAAATGTTGCAGCACTTGGACTTTCCGCATACGGAACCTGGTCTTTTGCAAGACCTTATGTACTTAAAGATGCTGTGCCTACAGAAAAAATTAACCGATAGCAGGTTCTAAATACGCTTGTGTATAAGAATAGTCTTCTCTAAAGCCGACTGTTCTATACATTCTTAAAGCTCCAAAATTATCCGTTTCGGTTGTAACATTAACTTCCGTAAACTGTCTTTTGCCTGAGCGCATACCTTCAATTATAGTAGTCATTACTCTATGCAGCATCACAACAGATAAACCGGTTCCTCTGTGTTGTTCCAATATACCGACAAGCGGAATATTTCCAATTTTACCACCTGTAACATTTGCAAACGCAAACCCTACAGGTTCGCCGTCACATAAAAGAACGGTAGTAGCTTCCGGTAAAAACTCTCCGTAAATACTGTTTACAATCTTATCAATAATATCTTGTGTACCTTCTAAAGTCCTGAATCGGGTATCAAAAAGAGCATCAGATGTTTGTTTAAATGTTTCATGAATAATTCGAACAGCTGCATCTAAATATCTGCTGTTCCAAGGAACGATTTGATAACGTTCATCATATTTAGACACATCAAGATTTTCCAATATCATTGATGATAAAGAATCACTCATCAAATATCTTAAAACAATAAGTCCGACAAATTTGAACCCGAAATGAGAGATATCAGGAGTGTACTCACCTTGCGACCCCAACATCGGATAGCAGACAACCGCTTTTTTTCTTTCTTCAACTGTTTGTTCCATAAAGAATTTCATTAACATATTGCGTTTATTAATTAAATCTTCATTGCCCAGACAGTGTATTACATTTAATTCTACAGACTCGGATATTGCCGTTGTATAAACAAGAAATGCCGTCGGAAGCATATTTTCTAATAAAACTAAACATTTTATAAGCCCTTTTGAAACGGCATCAATAAATTCATCATAACTCAAAGGTGCTAATTCAAAATGATAATCAGAAACAGCATGAGCTATAAAATCCGTATATAAACCTTTGAATAGTCTATATTTATCTTGTTGTAAAAAATCTACTTGATATGTTGTTTCTTGCATATTTGAATTCCTTATAACATATGATGCATTTTTTCTTTCTTAGTTGTCATATAACGTTTATTATATTCATTAATCTCTGTTCTTATATTAACAACATCATGTATAGTTAGTCCATACCCTTTTAAGCCGATTATTTTTTTAGGATTGTTTGTTAGAAGATTAAAATTATTAAACCCCAAATCTCTTATTATTTGAGCCCCGACTCCGTAATCACGCAAATCTTCTGGAAAACCTAAAGATAAGTTGGCGTCAATCGTATCTTGTCCTTCATCCTGCAAGGCATAAGCCTTTATTTTATTTACAAGTCCAATTCCTCTGCCTTCATGGTTTCTTATATAAACAACAGCACCTTTGCCGTATTCTTCTATCATTTTTAAAGCTGCATGTAATTGTGCATTGCAATCACAACGAAGACTATGAAGAACATCACCTGTAAAGCATTCGCTATGTACTCTGACAAGAGGAATTTTATCAGAATAATCGTCTTTTACAATTGCAACGTGTTCCTGGTTTGTTAAAAGATTTGTATAACCGTAAATCTTAAAATGTCCGAATTGAGTCGGTAAATCGGCAACTGCAGAACGTTCAATCAATTTTTCCGACTGCAGGCGGTAAGATATCAAATCAGCAACGGATATGAATTTAAGCCCGTGTTTATCCGCAAACTCTCTCAACTCATCACGTCTTGCCATGTGTCCATCAGCAGTCATAATCTCACACATAGGTCCTGCCGGTATATGCCCTGCAAGACGGGCTAAATCAACAACCGCTTCAGTATGCCCAGTTCTTTCAAGAACCCCGCCTCTTCTTGATACACAAGGGAATAGATGCCCCGGGCGTCTTAAATCTGAGGGCTGTGCATCAGGCGCCAACGCAACTTCTATTGTTTTTGCCCTGTCATACGCTGAAATTCCTGTGGTAACTCCGTATTTTTCTGCCGCATCAATACTTATTGTAAACGCTGTTTTCATTCTGTCGCTGTTTTGTTCCACCATTTGCGGTAAATCAAGCTTTTCCGCAATTTCATGTGATAATGCCAGACAGATTAATCCTCTTGCCTCTTGAGCCATAAAATTAATAATCTCAGGTGTTACCATCTGACCGGAACAAATTAAATCACCTTCATTTTCACGGGATTCATCATCCGCAACTATTATCGGTTTCCCAAGTTTAAAATCTTCTATTGCATCTTCAATACTGTCAAATCTGAATTCAGTCATTTATACAAACCCGTTTTCTGCTAAAAAATCCATTGTAATATTGTTTTTATTATCGTTCATTAATAAATTTTTTTCAACATATTTCGCCAATATATCGAATTCTATATTTACAGAACCCCCCGCAGTTAATGAGGAAAGATTGGTTGAATTATAAGTATGAGGGATTACCGCAACTTTTATAACAGTATTCAAAACATCCGCAATAGTAAGACTTATACCGTCAATAGTCACTGAACCTTTTTTAATGTAATACTGTGCATACCCCTCAGGAAGTTTTATACTCAATTCATAAAAACTATCTTTTTTCTTTAACTCAAGAACTTTTGCAGTACAATCAACATGTCCGGAAACAATATGTCCGCCGAGCCTTGATGATACAAGAAGTGCTCTTTCAAGATTAACAGGAGAAGACTGTTTTAAACTTCCAAGCTTTGTAACCTTTTTAGTTTCATAAGAAACGTCAGCAACGAAACTGGATGCATTAAACGAAGTAACAGTCAAACATACACCATCTACTGCAATACTGTCGCCAATTTTAATATCGGATAATACGTCCTTACAAGAAATCGTTATTGAATCCGATCCAATAGCGCTTATATATCCGACTTCTTCTACAATCCCTGTAAACATAGATATATTATAACATAATAAAATAGAGAACGAATAAAAATCCGTTCTCTATTTTTTAATTTTAATTTATCAGCAAGCTTTATCGTCCCCGAAATCTTTGCCGCCTACAATTCTTAAATGTCGATTAGCACCTTCGCCGACCGAGCGGCTTTCTAAATTATGCTGTTCAACAAGCTCATGTTGAAGTTTTCGTATTTGTTGATTTTGCGGATTTAATTCTATATGTTTTGCACCGGCAAGGATTTTATTTATAGCAATTTTTGCCTCATCAAGTGCTCTTTCCGCATCATCATAATACCCGTGAAGTACTTCCGATGCATCACGAATATCTAAAGCTTCTTTAAGAACTTTTTGTATCTGCGCCATTGAGTTTGTTTTGATATAGAATATTTGAATTCTATAAGTATTTGCCGTACTCAAAACCTTTGCACCGCCTTTTGCAAAGTTCTTATGAGCAATCACAATATCTGCATCTTCAACATTGCGTGTTATTTCCGCATTCAAATCCAGCCGTTCAATGACTTTTTCAACTATACTGCGAGATACAGCATAGAGATATATTTTCTTCATAGGTTTGATGGATTCGACATAATCTTTTCTTGAAAAACTGAATTTCAAGCTGTCATCAGGCTGCGGCTGAATTTTATTTTCAAGTTCATTAATCTGCTGTACAATATTTTGTTTTGGCTCTTCTTTATGAGGTGTTTCAAGATTATATTCTTTATCAACTTTTCTTATTTCCGGTCTTATTGGCCAGCCTCTCAAAATATAGTCAACAGCTTCCGCAGCGTTTTTATATACAGCAAGAGTATTTCTGTCTATAATTTCTATAACAATATCAAAGGTCGGCTGCTTTTCTCTTTCCAGTACAGTTTTTTGAGATGCTCTGCGTTTAGCTTCATCATCACCCAGTGTTACTGATTGAATACCGCCGACTAAATCTGATAATGTCGGGTTTTTTATCAAGCTTTCTAATGAATTCCCGTGAGCCGTTGCGATTAACATAACACCTCGTTCTGCAATCGTTCTTGCAGCTTGAGCTTCTGCTTCTGTTCCGATTTCATCAACTACAATAACTTCCGGTGTATGGTTTTCAACCGCTTCAATCATTATATCTTTTTGAAACTCAGGCTGTTTAACCTGCATACGACGGGCAGAACCAATTGCTGCGTGAGGTACATCGCCGTCACCTGCAATTTCGTTTGAGGTATCAACAACTACAACACGTTTATGTAATTCATCAGCAACTAAACGTGATATTTCACGTAATTTTGTTGTTTTACCTACACCCGGACGACCTAAAAATAGTATACTCTTACCCATTGTACAAAAGTCTTTTATACAAGCTATCGTTCCGGTAACGACTCTCCCGATTCTGCATGTTAATCCGACTATCTTGTCTTGTCTGTTTCTTATGGCACTAATTCTGTGTAATGTTCCAGGTATGCCCGACCTGTTGTCTTTTGTAAAGTCTTGAAGGAAGCTTGTGACATGTGATATATCCTCTGATGTGACCGCTTCTGACCCCAGCTGCATTATACTGCCGTCTGCTTTTCTTACCTCGGGTCGTCTTCCGATGTCCAACACAATCTCTATCACGTCTTCCAATGACTCAACCGATACGTTCCTCGTAACCTTCTCAGGCATAATCGCCAAAAGTTTTTCGAGATCGTTCTGCAACTGCAAATTGTTCATCAATTATCATCACTCCTTTTAGGATTATAACATATTTTTTAAATTTTCATATATATCAAGAAGCTTTGAATCGATAAATCAATTTTTTGGGGGAAATTTTGTCCTTAAAATAAAAATGCCTTACACTTATATTTTACATATATATAAAGTAATTATCAAGTGGCAAATCCCTTATCATGATTGATTTGTTACATTTTGAAATGAGGTATTTTTTACACTTATTTTGGAGTTTGCGTAATCCTCTTTTTGTAAAGTTATGTAAAATTTTATCTCATATTTCTAAAGTATTTTTTAGAAATGCCGTCATAAATCATGGATATGTAGTGTAAAGGAGTATTTATAATATGTATCAAAGCACATTTTGGCCTGGTGCCGCAGATTTTAAGACAGAGCTTGCACTATGGTGCAAATGGTTAAAAGAAAAAATTGATTATATTGTTTTTAAAATATATCAATTTGAATCCAAATTGGAGTAGATATGTGTATCAATCAGCAGGGATTTTATTGTAAGATAAAATCCTAAAAGCCGGCAACTTATTTTCTTGCCGGCTTTTTAATTTATTAATGTTCTCTGCTGTTTCGCAAATGTTCAAGTTCATCCTGATAAGGTGATAGCTTAACTATTTTTTCAATCACCTGCGGAAGTTTTTCCAGTGTATAATCAATTTCTTCCTCAGTTGTGAAACGGCTTAAAGAGAATCTAATGCTGCCATGAAGCGATGTGAACGGAACCCCCATAGCACGCAGAACATGACTAGGTTCTAAAGAGCCTGATGTACAGGCACTGCCTGAACTTGCACAAATTCCTAAATCGCTTAAGTGAAGCAGGATTAATTCTCCTTCAATATATTCAAACCCGATATTAGAAGTATTTGGGACACGGTTACTAATTGAAGAATTTAAACGGGAATTAAACACCTTCTTTAAAATACCTGTTTCAAGTTTATCTCTTAAACGTTTTATTTCAGTAGTTTCATATTTCAGAGCTTCTTTTGCCAGCTCTGCTGCAACACCTAAGCCTACGATATACGGAACATTTTCTGTACCTGCTCTCATTCCTCTTTCCTGGTGCCCGCCGACAATCAAAGGAGGAATAATAACATTTGATTTTACATACAATGCACCTATACCTTTAGGAGCATGAAACTTATGACCGGAAATCCCCAACAAATCAATATTGGTATTCTTTACATCAAAATCAACCTTACCTGATGCTTGAACGGCATCCACAAAGAATTTTGTTTCCGGATTTTTAGATTTTATAATCTCCCCAATTTCTTCAACAGGGAATATTACACCTGTTTCATTGTTTGCCCACATGACAGAAACAAGAGCTGTTTCATCATCTATTTTGTCTTTTAATTCTTCTAAATCCAGAGATCCGTCTGCGTGAACACCTATATAATCAACCCTGTATCCTTGTTTTTCAAGTGTTTGATAAAGATTTAATACACAAGGGTGCTCAACTTTTGTTGTTATAATATGTTTTTTATTTTTATTTGCGGCAAGTACTCCTTTGATAGCGGTATTAGCACTTTCCGAACCGCAAGATGTAAAGATTACTTCCCGTTCGGATTTCGCACCAAAGAAATCTCGCAGCTGTGCTCTTGCCTGTGCAATTGCTTTGGAAGATTTGACACTGAATTGATACATAGAAGAAGGGTTTGCGTATTCTTCTTCTAAATAAGGAAACATCGCATCTAATACTCGTTTATCAACTTTTGTTGTTGCATTATTGTCTAAATATATAACCATACTATACTTGTATTACCTCTATTTCCGGACTGACTTTATCTTGAAGTGTTGTTTCAACAAATGATTTCAGCGTTAAAATTGAATTTTTACAAGCCGAACATCTGCCTTGCAACTTTACATATACTTTATTATCCTCAATATCAATAAGTTCAATATCTCCGCCGTCTTTTTGAAGTTCAGGAGCAATCACGGATTCTATTACTTTGTTAATTTTAAGAACCATTTGTGCGGCAGAAAGTTTAACTTCTTTTTTAGGTGCGTGTTTTTCTAATATCTTTTTGATAGCCCCTTTACACCTTCCGCAAGCACCGCCGGCTTTTGTATAATTTGTTATTTCGTCAACCGTTGATAAACCGTTAACTTCAATAGCTTCAACTATTTGATGCTCTGTTACATTAAAGCAGGTACAAATAACTGTATCAGAAACATCCGTTACCCCCGGAGAAACGTAATCATCACCATAGTATTTTTTGAGAGCATCTTCCAAAGCTTCATGTCCCATAACGGAACAGTGCATCTTCTCAGGGGGCAGACCGCCAAGCTCGTCTGCAATATCTTTATTTGTAATATTTTTTACTTCATCCAAGGATTTTCCGATAATCATTTCGGTTAAAATACTTGAGCTTGCAACTGCAGAACCGCAGCCAAAAGTTTGGAATTTAGCATCTTCTATAATTCCGTCTTTGAGTTTTATATATAATTTTAAAGAATCACCGCAAGTTAAAGAACCTGCTTCCCCGATTAAATCCGCATCATCAATTTTGCCGACATTTCTAGGGTTACGGTAGTGATCCATAACTTTTTCAGAATAATCCCACATATCTTATACCTCGACTTCTAGTATTATTTTAACACTAACAAAAATAATTAAATATTTAATTAGACAAAAATCTAACTTTGAATATTAAATTTTGTAACAATAAAAATTTCATCTGAATTTAAACAGGGAGAAAATACTTTATATAAAAGTGAAGATGTAAATAATTTAAAGGAGAGTAATATATGAGAAAAGACGGACCTGGAATTTCAGGATTATCACAAAAAACACTTGGAATTAAGTCATTGCAAGAAAAAGTTGCAGCTAGAATAAAAAAAACTCCGAATCAACAATTTATGTTTGAAGCATCTCAAACAGCTAATAATGAACATTTAGAAAAAAATATAAATACTGCCCAACAAAATCTTATTATGACACCTGCATATAAAAAACAACAAGCACGTTGTGAAAATGAAATTAAACGTCTTGATGATTTGATTAAAGATGCTAAAGCAAAAGGTGATGATGAACAAGTTACAAAATTTGAGACTCAGAAAGAGTTATACAAACAACAAATAGAGGATTGCCAAAGAAAAATTGAAGAAGAACAAGCTAAAGCACTTGACCCTAAAAATGGTCTTGCAGGAGAAACTCCAAACATTGATTCAATACGAAAAGCTGATGAAGAGGCAACTCTGGAAGCAATGAGAAACGAAACTATACAGGAATTAAAAAAACAAGCAGTAAAAGAACCAATTAAAGGTTTCGGTCTTGCAGATTAAATATAATAAGAAAACGGGAGACTAAAAAGTCTCCCGTTTTTTATTGTTGCTTATTTCTTTACCGTACTTTTTAAATGAAGTTCTCTCAATTGCTGTAACGTAGCTTCACCCGGAGCATCACTCATTAAACATTTAGCACCGGAGTTTTTAGGGAATGCAATAACATCACGTATTGAATCGGTTCTGCACAATAGAGCAATCAGTCTATCCAAACCGATTGCAAGCCCCGCATGCGGAGGTGTACCGTAGCGGAATGCATTTACTAAGAATCCGAATTTTTCTTGAACAGTTGCATCATCAAGTCCTAATGCCTTGAATACTTCTTTTTGGACTTCAGGTGAATGGATTCTGACACTACCGCCGCCTAATTCTGTTCCGTTATAAACGATATCGTAAGCAATTGATTTAACATTTCCTAAATCACCGCTCTTCAATTTGTCCATATCATCCAAATTAGGAGATGTGAACGGGTGGTGCATTGCCATATATCTGCCTTCTTCATCTGACCATTCAAACATAGGGAAATCTACAACCCATAACAAAGCATGGTCATCAGGATTAATCATATTTAATTTTTTACCAAAATAAAGTCTGAATCTGCCTAGTACATCAAATACGACTTTTGGTTTATCAGCTACAAAGAATACTATATCGCCGTTTTGAGCACCTGCTCTTGTTTGTATTTCTTTGATTTGTTCTTCGTTTAAGAATTTTAGTACCGGAGATTTAACTTCACCTGTTTCCATATAAGTAATCCATGCAAGTCCTTTCGCACCGAATGAGATTGCAAGGTTTCTTACATCATCCATATCTTTTCTTGAATATCCTGCAATACCTGGTATTTTGATTGCTCTGACAGTTCCGCCTGCAGCAATTACATCTTTAAATGCCTGGAATGTAGATGCTTCCATAATATCTGTTACGTTGAATAATTCTAAACCGAAACGGGTATCAGGTTTATCAGAACCGAATCTGTCCATTGCTTCCTGCCAGGTTATTCTTTTCAATGGAAGCTGAACTTCAACCCCTGCAGCTTTAAATGCTGCTTGAACAAGTCCTTCGACCATTGATATTACGTTATCTTGATTTACAAAGGACATTTCAAGGTCAACTTGAGTAAATTCAGGCTGTCTGTCAGCTCTTAAATCTTCATCTCTAAAACACTTAGCAATTTGATAATATCTTTCAATACCGCCTACCATTAACAATTGTTTGAAAATTTGCGGAGATTGAGGAAGTGCATAGAATTTACCTTCTTGAACACGGGACGGAACAAGATAATCTCTTGCACCTTCCGGTGTTGTTTTATTTAATATTGGAGTTTCCACTTCTAAGAAATCTTGTCCGTTTAAATATTCTCTCATTGCAGTAACAACTTTATGGCGCAAAGTAAGGTTATGAAGCATAAATTCACGGCGCAAATCTAAGTAACGATATTTCAAACGTACATCTTCTGATACATTTTCATCATCCAATACAAACGGCAACGTTTCTGCTTCCGACAAGACTTGTGCGTATGTAGGATATACTTCAACTTCGCCTGTTGCAAGTTTCGGATTATATGTTTCATCCGGTCTTTTCGAAACTTTTCCTTTGATGTTAATAACAGATTCCGTTTTTAATTTTGAAAACACTGCATGTATATCCGGATTAATTTGCGGATCCGCAACTAATTGAAAGAAACCAGAACGATCTCTCAATTCCAAAAATATAATCCCGCCTAAATCTCTTACGCAGGCAACCCAGCCTGATAATGTAACTTCTTCACCTATATTTTTAGCGGATAATTCGCCGCAATTATGTGATTTTAATACTGTTTTCAAAATTCCATCTCCCTATTTTAATTCTTTACTGCTCTAAAATACTAACAAAAACATGATTAATTGTGAAGAGGGACAAATCCCCCCCCTATAATTACAACAAGCTACTCACTCTTCACTACTCACTCTTCACGAATCACGAAAAATGTAACAATATTGCAATAATCCGTCACATAGCTCAATAAAGGATTGACAAATTCCAAGTCAACATTTAACATGAAAGAATAGAATTAGAAAGATAAAAAGAATTCAAATTAATCAAAACTAAGGTGTGCTAAATAATTATATTTTATATCTATATGTGTTACTCTTCAAATATTAAAGGAGATGGAAATGGCTACAGCAACAGCAGAAATAAAAACTACTAAAAGTGGTTTTAATGATGAATTCGAAAACTATCTAAAAAAACAATGTATTAAAACAACATTTAATGGTTCAGAACTGGAATCATTCTCATGGTACAAAAAAGTCTTAGGACTTGTTTAGTACACTTAATGCAAAAACAATAGAGCAATAGCTCTATTGTATTAACACATATGAGAGAATCTATTCAGATAGTGTTAGTTTAAAATTTATGTGTAGGAAATTAAGGGTTACAGATTTAAAAGTTTTTAAACTTGTCTGCAGTCTTTTGCGGTGATTCAGAATCAATTATTGTATAGGAAACTGCGATTTTTCTGAAGTTTTTAAAATTATTCTCATTACATAAAGTAAATACAGGAATATTCGTACAGGTTTCAGGCAATTCTCGGATTAAAAAATCATAATCGTCATTAGAACAGTTATAAGAACCAATTAAGATATTTTCACCCAGTATTTGTCTAACAGAATTAGAATCCAAATTATTAGAATCTAAACTAACACCATCTGCTTCCATTAAGAAAGCAACATCAATTCTGTCCTTTAAAATAAGTGTTACATCAAATTCTAAACACAATATTTTTACTTTTTGAGCAATATTTAAAAGACGAGAGGGGTTATTTCCGGTAGAAAGTTCTACAATACCAATACCTCCGGAAATTGCGGATGCAATATTGTTTAAAAGAATATCATCGTCTTTATACTTATCAATATTAACCATCAAATATATAGATTTGCTATCAATTTTTAATTGCCGATACTTTGCTTTTAGTAAATCCTTCATAATTAAAATCCAATTTATACAACTTAAATTATACTCTATTGATTATATTATAAAGTCTGTTTTAAAGAGTACAAAATAAATTTATTCTGTCATTAGGTGGAAAAATGACAAGAATAAATTATAAAAGACTTCCTATCAGCGAACTTATTTTGTATACGCAAAACTCGGATATGAAAGCAACCGCCGAACTGATTAAACGTATACAGAAAGACATTTTTACTTTTTTTTGCCACCTGTGTCCGCCAAATGATAGTGTCGCCGATTTGACACAGGAAACACTGATTAAAATTGTCAGAAATATAAATAAACTTCAAAACTTAAAACAGTTCAAAAACTGGGCAAATAAAATCGCTATAAATGTATTTTATGATGCACTCAGAAAGCATAAAAAAAATAATAAAATTATCGAACACGATGAAGAAGAACTTCATTTTATTGAAGATAAATCTTGTAAACCGACAGAAGCATGCCAGGCAAAAGAACTTGAGTGTAAAATAAGAGCCTGCATAATAAATTTGCCTGTAAACGCAAGATTGGCGATTATATTAAGAGAACTTGAAGGATTATCATACGAAGAAATAGCAAAGTTAACCAATACAAATTTAGGAACTGTTAAGTCTAGAATATCAAGAGCAAGGGAAAAATTACAAACAGAACTTGCGAATTATTTGTAGGGGGAACTATTTTGATAAATATGACTTGTGAACAGTTTGAAACATTAATGCATTTTTATCTGGATAACGAATTGAGTTCCGCAATGAAATCAGCATTTGAAAAACATCTTTCAGAATGTAAATTATGCAGAGAAAAATATGACACATTTAAAACAATTATTACTCAATTAAGAGAATCATATAAAAAGATTAAGAACAGTAATCCGGCAGTAAAAGTTCAAAACTCTGAGCAGCAAATGATTAATACATCCATATCAGCTTATATAGATAATGAATTGGATTTAAATGAAAATGTTAAAATAAAAAAAATGATTATCTCAAAACCTGACATAAGAAATAAAATAGAAAAAATAAACTCATTAAAAGTTCTACTAAAAGAATCATTTAGAAAAACGCAGCCGACACAAGATTATTCTAAACAACTATTGCGAAAAATATATTCCACAAATAAACGAGAACACAACAAAGAAATTGTTCTAACTATCGTAAGTTTCATTGTCTTAAGTATAATATGGATTGTAATGCTTGTATCAGCAATCTCTATTTAAACTTCATTTAATTATATGAATTTGAATTATCATATTGCGAAAAAAGCATTTTAATCATACAATAGTTATGTTATTAAGATGAGAGGTAATATAATGGCTACGTTAGAACAAGATTTAGCTTTAAACGAAGGTTTGATAACCCAGATTATCGGACCGGTTGTCGACGTTGAATTTCCTCATGGAAACCTTCCTGAGATTTACAACGCATTAAAAATTTATTATGATGACGGAACAGCACTTGTTGTTGAAGTCCAACAAATGTTAGGTGCAAATAAAGTTAGAACCGTTGCTATGTCAACAACAGACGGTCTAAAAAGAGGAATGAAGGTTGTTAATACCGGTGAACCTATTAAGATACCGGTCGGAAAACCTATTTTAGGCAGAATTTTAAACGTAATAGGCGAACCTGTTGATAATGCAGGTCCTATTGAAACACAAGATTATTTACCGATTCACAGAGAATCACCTTCGTTAACAGAACAAAACACTGAAATCGAAATTCTTGAAACAGGTATTAAAGCAATCGACTTGCTTCAACCGTACCAAAAAGGTGGTAAAGTAGGTTTATTCGGTGGTGCCGGTGTTGGTAAAACCGTATTGATTCAAGAATTAATTCACAATATCGCAATGGCGCACAACGGTGTATCAGTATTTGGCGGTGTTGGTGAAAGAACAAGAGAAGGTAATGACCTTTGGAACGAATTTAAAGAAAGCGGCGTACTTGATAAAGTAGGTCTTATTTACGGACAGATGAACGAACCTCCTGGAGCAAGAATGAGAGTTGGTCTTTCAGCTCTTACTGCTGCAGAGTATTTTAGAGATTACTCAAAACAAGACGTATTGTTATTTATTGATAACATCTTCAGATTTACTCAGGCAGGTTCTGAAGTATCTGCACTGTTGGGACGTATGCCATCAGCCGTTGGTTACCAGCCTACATTGGCAACTGAAATGGGTGAATTACAAGAAAGAATTACATCTACTAAAGATGGTTCTATCACATCTGTTCAGGCAATTTACGTACCTGCCGATGACTTGACTGACCCTGCGCCGGCTACAACATTCTCTCACCTGGATGCATCAACAGTATTGTCAAGACAAATTGCATCATTAGGTATCTATCCTGCAGTTGATCCATTGGCATCAAACTCAAGAGTTTTAGATCCTAATATTATTGGTGCAGAACACTACAACACAACAAGAAGAGTTCTTGAAATTCTTCAAAAATATAAAGAACTTCAAGATATTATCGCTATTCTTGGTATGGATGAACTTTCTGAAGAAGATAAAGAAACAGTTAACAGAGCAAGAAAAATTCAAAGATTCTTGTCTCAACCGTTCTTCGTTGCAGAACAGTTCTCCGGCATTCCTGGTAAGTATGTAAAAGTAGAAGATACTATCAAAGGATTCCAAGAAATTATTGACGGTAAACACGATGACCTTCCGGAACAAGCGTTCTACATGGTTGGTACAATCGAAGAAGCTGTCGAAAAAGCAAAAACATTAGCATAGTAAAGGTGTAAGTTATGCATTTAAAAATTATTACACATGATAAAGTAGTTTTTGATGAAGATGTCAAGGAAATCTATACGAAAGGTGTGGATGGTTCTTTTGGAGTCTTGAAAGGACATATTCCAATCATTTCCGCCCTTGATATCGGAGTTACCAAGGTTGTTACTGATGACGAATGCAAATTCTTCACAACAATGGGCGGTGTATTCCAATTCAAAAACGAAGAAGCAACAATCTTGACAGATACAGCAGAATGCGGTTCTGATATTGATGTTGCAAGAGCAAAAGAAGCTAAAGAACGTGCAGAAGCAAGGCTTGCCGAAAAGAAAGCTGAAATTGATGTTAAACGTGCAGAGGCTGCTCTTGCAAGAGCAAAAGCAAGACTAAAAGTTGCTATGGCAGAAACCGAATAATAAAACAATTTAATTTGTTTATAAAAAAATAACCGGTTGAAATATCAATCGGTTATTTTTTAGTTTTGATAGAAAATTTTTAATTTTTCATCAATCTCAGTGTATAATATTTTTATGGATAGAAAGTTTGTAATACATTCAAAATATAACCCTGCAGGAGATCAACCCAAAGCTATTGAGCAATTAGTCGAAGGTCTTGAAAAAGGATATGATTCCCAGACCTTACTCGGGATAACAGGTTCTGGTAAAACATTTACTATCGCAAACGTTATAGAACGAATTCAAAAACCAACACTTGTTATTGCACATAATAAAACTCTTGCTGCACAATTGTATAGCGAACTTAAAGAACTTTTTCCGGATAATGCGGTTGAATATTTTATAAGTTATTACGACTATTATCAGCCGGAGGCATATATTCCGAGGACTGATACCTATATAGAAAAATCCGCAAGTATTAATGATGAAATTGATAAACTTCGTCATAATACAACACGAAGTCTTTATGAACGGAATGATGTTATTGTTGTAGCATCTGTCAGTTGTATATATGGCTTGGGACTTCCTGAAAATTATTTCAAAGGCTCTGTTGAAATTAATGTCGGAGACGAAATTGAACGTGATGATTTGATTAAGCATCTTGTCAGTACACAGTATTCCAGAAACGATGTTGCGCTTGACAGGGCAATGTTTAGAGTCCGGGGGGACGTTGTAGAAATCATGCCGGCATACGAAAAGGTTATTAATAGAATCTGTTTCTTTGGTGATGAAGTAGAAAAGATTGTAAGAATAGATCCGGTATCCGGCGAAATCCTTGAAACTCCGGATAAAATTGTTATTTATCCTGCTGTTCACTATTTATCGGATGATGATAATGTAGATGAAACTATCTCTATGATTAGACAGGAATTAAAAAACAGGGTTGCAGAACTTGAAAACGAGAATAAAATACTGGAATCTCAAAGACTGCAGCAAAGAGTCAAATACGATATTGAGATGATAAAAGAAATGGGCTACTGTTCTGGAATAGAAAACTATTCAAGAATAATAGAACGCCGTCCCGTCGGCTCTCCTCCGGCTACTTTACTGGATTATTTTCAAGGCGATTTTTTGACTGTTGTTGATGAATCGCACGTTACACTTCCACAGTTAAGAGGTATGTTCCATGGAGATAGAGCCAGAAAAAATGTACTTGTAGATTACGGTTTTAGATTACCCTGCGCAAAAGATAACAGACCTTTAACCGACGAGGAATTTTTTGCTAAGGTTCATCAAAAAATATATATATCCGCAACACCTGCAGAATTTGAAATGAATTCTTCGCAGCAGCTTGTCGAACAAATTATCAGACCGACAGGACTTGTTGATCCTAAAATCAGCGTAAGACCAATTGATACACAAATAAATGATTTGATAAACGAAATAAATATTCGTGTAGAACGCCATGAAAGAGTTTTGATTACGACTCTGACTAAGAAAATGGCGGAAGAATTATGCGATTATTTCTTGCAGCAGGATATAAAAGTAAGATATCTGCATAGTGATATAAAATCCATTGAACGTGTAGAAATCCTGCGTGATTTACGTTTAGGAGAATTTGATGTATTGATAGGTGTAAACCTCTTAAGAGAAGGGCTTGATATTCCTGAAGTTTCCCTTGTTGCAATAATGGATGCTGATAAAGAAGGTTTCCTGCGTTCTGATACAAGTTTAATTCAGACGATAGGGCGTGCGGCAAGAAACGCTTGCGGAGAAGTTATAATGTATGCGGATAAGATTACAGGCTCTATGCAAAGGGCAATTGATGAAACCAATCGCCGCCGCGAAGTACAGCTTGCGTATAACAAAAAATACGGAATAATTCCGAAAACTATCAAAAAACCTATTGAAAATAACCTGCTCTCACTTGTTGCAAGTTACAGGGATTTGGAAGATATAATTGCGGAAGAAATGGTAGATATGAATATCGATAAGAAGGATTTACCTAAACTTATCGATAAACTGGAAAAAGATATGCATAAGGCTGCCCAAATTCTTGATTTTGAACGTGCCGCAGAAATTCGTGACCAATTAAAAAAACTCCGAGAAATGGCTAAAGGCGGGGGTAAATAAGGATAACAAGTGACTAGGTGTCTGAGCACGTGAATCGTGAGTCGCGAGCCAATTTTTATATGTCATCCCGAACTTGTTTCCACTGTTGTCCATGATAAATTTAACATTCAAAAAAAACATTCAAATTGTAATTGATTAGGTTTTTTGTACCGTTTTCTTCAATAATTCCGTAATTTTAAACAATTAAGCAGACTATTACTAATAATTTTAAGCAAATTCTTGCTAGTTATTTCTCGACAAACTTCTTTTAATTCTTCCGCAATTCGTAAAAAATGAAACTAATAAGGACAAGCAAATCTGGTTTTTTATTGCATTTTCACTCCTACCCAGAAACTTTTTAATTTTCAAATTTTGCTTTATCCATAAAAAAAATAATTCTATTTGCCAGCTCTGTTTATACAATTCTGCTATTTCACTATCTGAACGATTTAAATCATTTGTTACAAGTATTACAAGACTTTTACCTTCTCATTCAACTACAGATTGTAACGTTGTTAATTCTTTAATTTTGGCATTTTTTTTTATCTTGTTACAAAGAATGCTCCTACTGAATTAATATCAAACCATTAATTGTAATCAGTATAATCTCTATCTACAACATATGTTACACCATTTTTAATTTCAACAGTTTTTGCCCAAGTTATATCATTAGTTCTTGTTCATGTAATATAAAAAAATACAGGAACTTTGTTTGTCAAATTAAATACGATGTGTGCTTTAAGACCTTTTACTTTCATTGTTGTTTCAATCCAAGGATGTTTTTATTAAACTTAAATTAATCGGTGTAGAATCAATTATCTGAATAAGTTCTGAGTGATTGTAATATGTAGAGTCTTAAAATTTTGAAATCAAATCAAAAAGAATATCTCTATAAATTTGACAATTTCTTGTCTCATCGACTTTTTAAGACTTGGACGTGCTACATCTTTACGAATTCCCAGATGATATTGTTGGTTTGAATGAAATTTAATTAAATCCACAATTTCTCTTAAATTATTTGATTCTGTAATTTGTCCTAGAAAAACTGATACAAATTGTTCTCAACAAGAGAGTTTTTTTACTGCAAAATATAAGTACAATTTAATAAATAAAAAAGGTACTTTACAAAAAAAAATCATCATGTATTATAAAAGAGTAATGACTCCGTGGGGGTTTAGCTCAGCTGGTAGAGCACCTGCTTTGCACGCAGGGGGTCAGGAGTTCGAATCTCCTAACCTCCACCAATTTAAGACCTTGAGATAACTTGCTTCTCAAGGTTTTTTAATTTTTTACGTGTCTGTATGTACTTTTTTGTCCAGTTTGATTTGTACGGATAGATAGATTATTTTGGTAAAGTTGGCTTTGTGTGGGAGTTTCCGGGTCGGAAAAATTAAGTTTACAAAAAAAAATCAAACTGGGAAACTGGACTTTTTCTGGACTGTACGGATAGATTGAGATTTGCAGAATTTCAGTGAGATTGTAAAGAAACAGGACAATACAGAAAAATGGAACTTGCCTCAAAGCCCCTCTGTGTAAAGGGATTTTAGAATTATTTAGGGTTACAGAAAAGTCCGGTATGTCCGATTTGTGGGACTACTATACTCACAAAAATATAAAAAGTGGAAGATAATATGCCAATAGCCTTATTTCTGTAAGGTAATACCCGATAACAAACATAGGACTTTTGCCGTCAAAAAGTAACACGAGTTCCGTAAAAAATATTTTTCTGCCACTAAACGGAACCTTAACGGAACTTTTTTAAGGAACCAAACGGAACCTGTTATTTAGACTTTTTCTTCCCCTCAACATGTTCTTTAATAACTTTATAAACATACCTAGTAGTTGTATCACATGCCAAGGCTAATCTATTTACACTCGTTGCATCAAGGTAATTATCAATAATATACTGTTTTTTGTATTGTTGATTGCAGTGAGCATGGATTGAAAACTTTTCTCCTGCCGCATTGAACATTAATTTTTTAGTCGCCTCTAAGCCAATAATAGAGCAGAGATATTTTAAATCTTCTGTCGGCAAATTATCTTCAGTTATGTATTTTGACCATACAGGTTCTGTTTCGGAATTTCTAACCATATTACACCTTTTCTTAATTATAGTACAAACGGAACCTTTAAAGGTTCCGTTTAGTTCCGTTTGAAAATTTTTCTTAATACATCAAATATTTTGTTTTTTCAATATCACTTAAACAGTGATTTTTGAATATTGAAAAGAGCAAAAAGGATATGTTTCGATATGGATACATTGACTACACTTTTGAGGAAAGCAGAGTTAATGTGTGAGAGGAGATAATCATGCAAAACTCAAATATAAACTGGATTACGACAAAAGAACTTGCAAAAATAAAAGGTATATCTGAAAGAGCTGTTCGTAAAGCCATCAGTAAAAACAAATACGTAATCAGAAAATGCTCTAAATCTTACGAAATTTTAGTAACATCTTTAGAAGAAAATGTTAGAGAAAAAGTAACAGCCATCAAAGAAAAATCTGCTTTAACAGAGTCGATATCGTATATTGTTCCGGAAACACAAAAGAAATTGGCTCTTGCAAAATATGATTTAATCAAAAAATGGGATGAATTTAGAAAAGGTAAGAAAAATAAAACAATTGCCGGAAAAGATTTCCTTGAAGCATATAACAACAGATGTATTTGTGAAGAATTATTTAATGTAATAGGTAAAGTTGCAATCGGAACAATTTATGAGTGGCATAAAAAGCTCCGTAACTACAATGATGATTGGCATTGTTTAATTAATAATTATACATTTGGTGAAAAGACTAAAAAAACATTGATGAAACCTGAAGAGGAAGCAGAATTACTTAAAAATTTATTACACCCAAATCAATTAAATATCGGTAAAGCAATTAAATTAACCAAACTAGCGTTAAAAGAGCGTGGATTTGAAAATTTATGCTGTGATTTAACATACAGAAGATTTGCAAATAATTACAAAAACGAGCA
>CALUXY010000025.1 GCA_944324855.1 Candidatus Gastranaerophilales bacterium
TAATAATTTATCTGCCGGCTCATCATTAGAATCTTGAGGGACAAGTTTACCTTTTATTGCTAAATCTAAAACTTTTGCTTTGGTTTGCTTGATTAAATCGGATAAATCTAACTTATTTATATCAATATTTTCGACAATACTTAATAAGTTTTCTATATATACAGCAATTCTTTTTTGTTCAGACTTAGGTGGTATTGCCACATAAACATCCTTTACTGTATCTGATTTTAAATTTTGTACAGTTGAACCTTTAGCGGATAAAGCCAATAATTGATACATTATGTCAGAGCTTAATAAATAGTATAAAAAATCTTGCTTAAAAGCTTTAAAATCATCATTTATAACCAACCAACCGTCATGAATACA
The DNA here is from genome assembly GCA_944324855.1 of Candidatus Gastranaerophilales bacterium. Taxonomy (GTDB): domain Bacteria; phylum Cyanobacteriota; class Vampirovibrionia; order Gastranaerophilales; family Gastranaerophilaceae; genus UMGS1585. The sequence goes on from CALUXY010000025.1 coordinate 367, forward strand.
CCCATCGGTTTTTAAAATATATGGTCTTCCAAAACTCATTGAATTTGTTAATAAAAAGTCTCCAGCTTTTACATATCTTGATTTTGATATTCCTTCTGGTTTTATTTTTTCTTTTGTCGAATATATGTATTTACCACCTTTTTCAGTATCTCCGATTTTTATCCAATTAATACCATTTTTTGCATTTGTTAAGTATGCCTCAATTGGTCTTGGTGAGCCACCTCTTGCAATGTTACATATATTGCCAAATTTTTCCCACGCCCAGGATTCCGGTATCTCAAATGGTATTTCATCTTCTATGCAAACTACGCTTCCATCTGCAAACTTCTCATAATGTAACTTATCATCACCTACAAAAATATAAGACTCGTTCTTATCCCGCTTTAATTTACCTTCATTAATAAGTCGTTCTTTCTCTTCTCTTATACGTTCAAGTAATTTACTTGCTGGTTCATTATTAGGATCTTGAGGAACTAGCTTACCTTTTATTGCTAAATCAAGGATTTTTTGTCTTAGTTGTTTGGTATTCATTATTCTTTAACCTCAGCGATTAATTCTTGTAGTTTAGCAACTGAAGCAACAATCGAATCCGTTTTTATTTTAATTTCTTCCAGTAGTTCATTTAACGAGCAATCAGGGACATCATCTCCAGTTTTAATCCATGAAATATCCAAACTTGTTTTATCTCTTTTTAATATTTCATCATAAGAATATCTGCGCCATCTTCCATCAGGATTTTCTTCTGACCAGGTTTGTTTTCTTTTTGAAAGATCATTGGCACAATAGCATTTTACAAAATCATCAAAATCAGATTCTTTAAGTGGATTTGTTTTACCAAAAGAAGGCATATTTGAACGCAAATCATAAATCCAAACTTCTTTGGTATTTCCTTTATCCTCTTTCCCTCTAGTAAAAAATAATACATTCGTTTTTACACCTTGTGCATAGAATATACCCGTTGGGAGTCTCAAAATCGTATGCAAATTACATTTTTCCATTAAGTCCTTACGAATTTTTTCTCCATCATTATCTGCAAAAAGGACATTATCGGGTAACACTACTGCGGCTCGAGCTTTACCCGTAGTCTTTAAACTACGATAGATATGCTGCAAGAAATTTAATTGCTTGTTACTTGTTGGAAATGTAAAATCATCCCTTGTTGCACGTTCCCCACCCTTTTTAGTGCCAAATGGAGGGTTTGTGAGTACCACATCATACCCTTTTAGTTGTTTACCTTCTGTTGACAATGTATCAGCCAGGTATATTTTACCTTCAATATTATGTAGCATAGCATTCATTAATGCCAAACGATGGGTGTCGTGTACTAGTTCACAGCCTGTGAATGCTTGCTGAATTTGAAAATTTTGTTCATCTGTAGATAAGTCAAATAAATCGCTTGTATTATTCTTAATATGTTGATCTGCCGCAATCATAAAACCAAATGTTCCACATGCCGGGTCGTTGCATCTTTCGCCAGCTTTTGGATCTACAAGTTTTGTCATTACGTTAATCAAGACTCTTGGGGTGAAATATTGACCAGCTCCAGACTTCTTCTCGTTAGCATTCTTTTCCAAAAGTCCTTCATATAAATTCCCAAGACCTTCTTCTCTTGCTGAATACCAATCAAGACCATCAATTGATGTTATTATTTTTTCAAGGTTTTTAGGTTCATCAATATTACTAATTGCTCCTTGATAAATTTCTCTTATTCTTCCCTGGCATTTGTCACCTAAATAGTTTAAAAGTTCTTTATAAAAATGTTTTAATTCAATCCCCTTTTTTTCTACAAGTTTATCCCACCTATATTGTTCAGGAATTTTATCTTCAGTTCCTGTTTCTTTACTCATTTTTAAAAATAAAATATATGTTAATTCTGTTACATATTGATGATATGTAATTCCATCATCCCGTAATACATCACATAATTTCCATAATTTTGATACGATTTCTTTATTGTTCATGCAATATTTTCCTCGTCATTATATAGATATTTATTGAGTTCATCTATAATTTCTTGTAATTTACCACCGAATCTTTTATCAATAGCATTAAAACCACCGTTAGTTCTAAATGCCCCGCTATTAAGGATTTGTTTGTCCATAACAGTTTCTTCAAGCAAACTTTTTTCAATTCTATCCAACCAATCTAACTGCATTTTATTAAATTCGTGATTCAACTTAATTTTTGCAATGGCATTTTTAATTCTTCTTTCGTGACTAATCAAAGGCGAGCCTAGTGCTTGTTGTCGGATAAAACTAATGATATCTGCCGCTATATCCTCATTCTTTAAATGTTTCCAGGCTGAATTTAGCATGTTTTCATTAAACTGATTTTCATCTAAAATCAGTTTTAATTCTTTTAAATCAGCTCTGGTCAAATTCTGGGGTCTTGTACATACTGTATTTAAAGCTGCAATTTTATTTATATTGTTATTAATAAATTTTTTAAAAGATTCGATATAATCTTCAGGGCGTTTACCATTAATATAATCTCGCTCGTGTTCTAACAATTCATCCTCTCTATCATCATACACTTTCGGTTTTGGAATACTTTGCTTTTTGGTATCTAACAGCATAAATGCATCTTTATATACTTGCATAAATTCTCTGGCTGCTTTTGTTTCTTTGAAACGAGCTTCTTTAATTATTTGGGTAGGCGTTTTGCCGTTGGTTTTTATTTGAAAATTTTCTAAAGTTTTTTGTGATAAACTTTTTTGTTTTCTTTGAATTTTTGCAAATAACAAATCTAATTGGTTTTGAATATGATCATTATCTTCAAAAGCCTCTAACCCCTTATATAAATCCTCAATTGTTGTTGTAACATTATTTACAACAGGCTTCATTGTGTTAACTGGAGCTAAGGAATCATAAACCCCGACTGGGTCATATATTTCAAAGTGAGTTTTCCCAATTTCTGGACATAACCTTGTTGCACGACCTAACATTTGTTCAAATAGTATTCTAGATTTTATTCTTCTCATAAATACAAGTTTAGTAATTTCTGGTACATCTATGCCGGTTGTTAATAAATCAACAGTGACAACAATATTAGGATATTGTTCATTTTTAAATCGTTTAATTGCCTCTGCTATTTTCTTTTTATTTCCACCGGCAACACTACCAGTAATTTTAAGAACGGCATCATTATCAATTCCATAATCAGAATATATCTTTTTTAAAATGTCAACAATCATATCTGCATGAGCATCATTTACTGCATATATAAGAGTTTTTTCTTTGCCTTCAGGATTAATATCTTTTGCAATTTCATTTAAAACGGTTTTATTAAAGTTTGGAAGGATTATATCTCTATTGAATTTATCTACATCAAAAGCAAGTTCATCTTCAAGCTCTGCACTATTTATAATTTCTCCTGTAATTGGATTATAAATAGCAAGTGTCTCTCCCTTTTTGTAATGTATGCCTTCTTTGCTCAACTTTGTCTTAATAGTGTGAGGGGCATCATAATCTACTAAATACCCATCAATTACGGCTTCTCTGTATGAATAATTAAATACAGGTTTTCCAAATATTTCTGTAGTATGTAAAGCGGGAGTTGCTGTTAATGCTACTTTGAATGCATCAAAGTACTCTATTACTGTTCTGTATTTTGAAACATAATCATCTTGATCTCTGTATAGAAGTTCTTCATCACTCATTTCTCTGTCTAAAATGTATCCACGGTGTGCTTCATCGACAATTATTGCATCAAAATCTGAAACTGAAGGATAAGTTTCGTCTTCAGGATACATAATACGTTTTACCATACTTTGTACGGTAGAAACTTGTATTTTGATTGTCTTATCAATGTCTTTATCTTCCAATTTATTAATATTATAGATTTGGTTTAATGACATCAAATCTTCAAGTTTTACATCTTGGAATACATCTTGTGCTTGTTCTCCAAGTGCAGTTCTATCTACTAAGAATAAAATTCTCTTAAATCGTTTGCTTTTTAGAAAACGATATATCATACCAAGAATAGTCCGCGTTTTACCTGTTCCAGTAGCCATAGAGAGTAATGCTGTTTTCTTCCCATCTGCTAAAGCATTTTCTACAGCTTCAATAGCTTTTATTTGATAATTCCTTAAATTTAAGCCATCACTATCCTGCAAGAAGTCATATGGCATATTAGATAATGTTGTTGAGGCTTCTTTTTTGTTTTGTTCAAGTATTTCCATTATGCCCCCTGGACTTATCCAGCCTTTAAGAGCATAAGGAGCATTGCTTTCATCTCTTAAATCTAAGAACCATATTCCTGATTTTGTTTCAATTTGTTTTAAGTATTTTCTTCCATTAGTTGCAAAAATAAAAGGAACTTTAAAATCCTTACAACATTTTGTCAAACAATATTTAGAATCATTCTCTTTTATACATCTAGAATAATCTTTACATTGATAATCAATTACTGATGGAATATCAGATAGAGCCTTTTTAGCTTCAATTATCCCTACTAATTGTAATCCTATAAACAGGGCATAATCTGCATAACCCGTTTTTGAAACTTTTGAATCTGTTGGCCACTCTGCAATTGCTTGATTAACTCCTTTTTGTGGTCTTGCACCTTTTGAATAACGAAGTTCTTTTGTATCAACAGTCCAGCCAACTCTTCTTAACTGATCATCAATGAAGAATCGCGTTTCATCTTCAGATATATCTAGACCTTCTGAAACTGTTTCGGCCTGTCTTTTTCGTTCTGTGCTACTTGATTCTTGAATAACTTGCATTTGAATGATTTTTTCATTCAAAGCACTAATTTGGGATTCTTTTTCTTTTATAATTTTTTCATAATCGGTTGTAGGTATTTTACTTGGAAGAACAAAAGGCTGAGCTTTGTATTGCCAATCTATATATACTTCTACAAACCAATTTGATAAATTATATGCCATTTTTAATAAGATTTTGGCATTATCAATGGAGTCCAAACCCGCGTGAACTGCATCATTTCTTCGAATTCTTAATGCATACAAAATATCATCAATAATTTTAGGAAGAACTCCTTCACGTTTCAAAATTCTTATTTTCATTGCTAATGTGTTTTTATCTTCCGGAAGGCTCAGTTTTTCAATATCAAAAACAGCATTGACAATAGTTTCACTCAATAAACCAAGTTTATATATACAAGCATTAGGATCTGAGTATAAATAACATTCTGCGGCACTACCAAACTTTGCAAGTTGTGGATAATATTTATTCAAATATTCAAAATTAGATGTTGGCAAAGCAGAACTCCAGTTTAAAACTTCCACATAATTATATTATCATGAACATAAGGCAATGATAAATTTAGATATTAATATAATTTGACCTCAATTGAGTCTTATCTAAATTATTAAATTTTCCTTAATGTTTAAAGTTCTTTTAATAAAAACACCTATAATTTAAAAGATAGGGGAAGTGATGAATATAAAACAACCTTCAGTAGAAATTTTGGATACTCAAGATATAGTTTGTAATGACTGCAAGTTACGTTATGTTCGTGTAAAGATTAATAATATAACGCAAAAAGCTAAAGAAATGATGATAAATATTCTTGATAAAAGTTGGCTAAAAGAACTTGATAATGAGATAGATTATAATTCTTTTCTGGCACGTTCTGAAGAAACTATTAATATTCTTACTAAAATTTTAAAAGAAGTTGGAAATGAAATAGGAGCTGAATTTGGAGAATTTCTTGTCTCTTCTGTTGCTCAATCAACACTAGAAGAAACATATCAACATGCAAAATTTCCTTTGGCTGAAATTTGGAAGGAAAAAGCGAAAGGAAATCCTGGCTTTGATTTCCATACTATTTCAGGAGAAGACATATTGTTTTATGGTGAAGCAAAATTTAATTCTGAACAAAATGCATATACTAAAGCTATTTCACAAATATGCAAATTCATAGACAAGAAAAAAGATATAATGGAATTAACTGACTTGAAAAAATTTAATTCAAGAGTAAATGCAAAACACTTATCCAATGACTCCAAAGGTTATGTAGCAGCTTTTTCGGTTCATAACAACTTTGAAAATATTTTTCAAACAATACAAAATAATAAAAATGTAAGACAATATTTGCAAAAATATCCTGAACTATTTTTTATAGGTATTCAAGTATGATTAAGCCACATATTCATAAAACAAATATCATAAGAGCTAAAAATGTCGATAAAGTTATTACTGACATTATTAATAAAATGTATAAAGAAGGTCCTATCTCAAATGTTGACTTAGAAAAACTAGCATATATAAAATTATTTCATCCAAAAATATTTAAAATGTATGAAAGTAAAATATTGTATTTAATGGGCATATTTTATAAACCATTAAAGCCTCATTCTTTGGTAGAAATGGTTTATAATGCATATGCTAAAGATATAAAAACAAACCTTAAAAATTCATTTACTCCTATACAAGTTAACATGATTAAAAATATTGATGAAAAAAAATATTTTTCTTTTTCTGCTCCAACTAGTTCTGGCAAATCATATCTTTTTATGGATCTAATCAAACATAGAAAGGACGACATTGTAATTATTGTACCATCAAGAGCTTTAATAGCTGAATATTTAGAGAAAACATTAAAAATATTAGATAATAATAAGGATGTGTTAGTTTTGCAGTTTGTAGATAATATAAATATAAGACATACAAAAAGGCGTGTCTTTATTCTGACTCCAGAAAGAGCAAGAGAATTATTTAAGTTTAAAGATCTCTTTAATATTGGTTTGTTTTTAATTGATGAAGCACAATTATCAGAAGAAAATATGAGAGGGCTTACTTTTGATTCTTTAATAAGAAGAATTAATACTGAATTCCCTAATGCAACAAAAGTTTTTGCACATCCCTTTATAAATAATCCTCAGGCACAGTTTGAAAAACATAATATTACAGAAAATTCTTCGTTCAAAAGCTATAAACAAAATTCTGTCGGGAAAATATATCTAACACCCATAAAAGGGGACATTTTTGCATATAGACCTACTTTTAAACCGGGAAGATATTATTACACTCGAAATATTATAAAGAAAATATTAAAACAAAAAGGTACAACCATATTAATTTATGCTTCAAAAGCTAAAATATATAGTAAAAAACTATTTGAAGATTTTAGAGATTATCTTGACTTGTGCGATGAAATTACAAATCCCAATGCTATAAAAATTATTAAAGAATTACAAGAATATATTGGCGCTACAGAAGATAAAAAAGTTTCAAATCTAGTAAAAATGATGCAGAAGGGGATTGTAATTCATCATGGTTCTATTCCTTTAAAGGCACGTTTTTTGATAGAAAAATTTATCAATTCAGGATACGCTAAAATTTGTTTTGCGACATCAACACTACTACAGGGTATTAATATGCCTTTTGATTTAGTATGGATTGATAATTATAGATTCAGAGGCAATGAAGATAAAAAATCCTTAGAGATTAAAAATTTAATTGGTAGGGCAGGAAGAAGTAAAACTTTTAGCAATGCCTTTGACTATGGTTTTGTTATTGTCCCAAAAGAAAATTATAATAATTTTTTGGAAAGGCTCAATATAGATACAAAAATAAAAAATACATCAGAATTAGATAATGATGATTTCTCATCGTTACCAGAAGATGCAAAAGATATAGTTGACGCAACACGTAATAATACATTTGATGATGAACTACAGATTACTGAATTACAAAAAGAGCGCATAAAAAATGCAAATTTAGATGATGATATAAAGTTAATCTTAGATAATATGTTTATTGATAACAATATAATAAGTGCTGCTAATTATAAAAATATGAATAATAATACAAGAGAATTAGTGAAAAATTCTTTTAAAAGTATATTTGTAAAGCATTTAAGACGTAAAAACTTGTCATATGCTGAACAAAGCATATTAAGTGTAGCACTTCGAATACTTTTATGGAAAGTTCAGGGGCGTTCTTTTAGCCAAATAGTTGCTTTTAGGTATAACTATATTACAGATGATGAACGCAGAAATGACTTAAGACGACAGCTAAAAGAAAAGCTTATATCGGAGAAAGAATTTCATAAACAAATTGCATCTACTAAATTAAAATATTCGCAAATCCCAAGTGAACTCCCTAATGTTAATGCATTTCAAAAATCACTATTTGACAAAAATGCAACATTTAAAGATTTTGATTATGATAAATTAGTATATGATACTTATGAATATCTCGATACGGTTTTATCTTTTTCATTAAGTAATCCTATATCTGCGGCATTCAAAATGTATTATGATAAAACTCAAGATTCTAGGGCGTTGGCAATGATAAACTACTTAAAGTATGGCACAAATAACTCTAAAGAAATTATGTTATTAAGGTATGGATTTGATTTTGAAGAATTGGATTGGTTGGCACCTTGCGTAAAATCTATTGATGAAAATGAAATTATTTTTGATGACGTTCTATTAGAAAAACTAGAACAATACCAAAAAGATATTATTTGTAGGTATTGTAATTAATTAAAAGTCTACAAATAAAAATTCATATAGCTTTTGTCGATTGTGTCTTGTTCGATGCCGATGTAGCGAAGTGTTACTGATGGCGAAGAGTGGTTAAAGATTTTTTGCAGGAGTACTATATCATTATATTTTTTATAATGATGATACCCGAATGTCTTTCTCAGTGTATGTGTTCCGATTCTTTCCTTCACCCCAACTGCTTGTGCTGCCTTATTCAAAATTCTATACGCCTGTGCTCTATCCAGTCTGCAATGTTTTTGAGTATAAAAAAGCGGTTGCTCACTCGGTAATCCTTCTACAAATAAATCAATCTCCTCCTTCAAAAACCTATTAAGAGGGAATTTCTTATACTTATTCGTCTTTTTCTCTCTAATTTCAATATAATCTCGGCCCTTTACATCCCCAACATCAAGCGATAATATATCAGATATTCTAAGTCCTGTATTTATCCCAAAACTAAAAAGCAGAGCATCTCTTGGCTTTTTTGCCAAATATTTTTTAATCTTTTGAATATCTTCTAGCTTTTTTATAGGTTGTACTACATTCATTTTCAAACTCGTCTAATCACAGACAATGATTGCTTCTTTCCTATAAAAAGTAAAGCCGACTGACACAAAATTTAAGCACTATTTAAACGATATTTAAACAGCGTTCAAAAAGTGTTCAAAAATCTCGGTAACGTTCAAACTATACTACCACCTGCAAAAATTTCATTTACACTACCCACCATGCATTTACCCCAAAAATACAACACAACTTCATTATGTTGTATTTTAAGTTAATGCATAATAGATAATATATTATCCAAATGTTGACTTTTTATCGAATTTGGTATAATATATTATCTATGAGTGGTTTTTTATTTAATCCTAAAACTCCTAATGATATTGCAAAAGAATTGGTTGAGAAAATTAAGCAACATAGGAAAAAACTTAAAATTTCTCAAGTTCAACTTGCAACTAAATCAGGTGTTAGTCTTGGTTCTATTAAAAGGTTTGAATCAAAGTATGAAATTTCTCTGAATTCTTTTATAAAAATCCTAATCGCTCTTAATTTAGAGCAGGATTTGGAAAATTTATTCATGCAAAAAAATTACAACTCAATTGATGAGGTTATAAATGGATAACTATAAATATTTAAAAGTTTTTTATAATAATATTTTAGTTGGCACTCTGGCTAAAACTCCCGATAGAGTTGTTGCGTTTGAATATGATTCAGATTGGTTGAATAAAGGATTTAGCATTTCACCTTTTAGTTTACCGCTCATCAAGAAAGTCTTTATTCCAAAATATGACCCATTTGGTGGATTATTTGGAGTTTTTAATGACAGTTTGCCTGATGGTTGGGGGCGATTACTCGTTGACAGATTATTTTTGAAAAATAAAATTAACCCCAATGAAATTGATAACCTAAATCGACTTGCTGTTGTGCAAGAAAGTGGTATGGGAGCTTTGACTTATAAACCGGAACATAGATTTGAATCAGAAAATAACATTTCTGATTATGATATTCTTGCTCAAGAGTGTTCAAATATACTAGAATCACAAAATTCAGATAATTTGGATGAACTTTTTCAATTAGGTGGCTCATCTGGTGGAGCAAGACCCAAAATTTTAACGTCTATTGACAATGAGGATTGGATTATTAAGTTCCCATCATCATCTGATCCTAAAAATATAGGAGAAAAAGAATATCAATATTCCCTATGTGCAAAAGATTGCGGAATAAATATGACTGAAACAAGGCTTTTTACATCTAAAATTTGTTCAGGATATTTTGGAATAAAAAGGTTTGACCGTAAAAATGGTAAAAAAGTTCATATGGTATCAGTCAGCGGACTGTTAGAAACAAGTCACAGACTTCCTAATCTTGATTATAATACGTTGATGAAATTAACACTTGAATTAACAAGAAATTATCAGGACATTGAACAATTATTTAGACTAATGTGCTTTAACGTGTTTGCTCACAATCGAGATGACCATTCAAAGAATTTTTCTTTTCTTTTTGATGATACAAAAAAAGAATGGCATTTATCTCCTGCATATGATTTGACTTACAGTTTTTCATTTAATGGAGAACACGCAACAACAATTAATGGCGAGGGTAAAAATCCGACTTTAGATGATATTCTAGCTGTTGCAAAAAATATAGGACTAAAAGAAAATTTCGCAAAAGATATCGCATTAGATATTCAAAAAGAATGTTCAAAATTATTTAATTAATCTCATCTTTTTTATCTATTTAATCTTTAAATAGAAGTTTCTTTAAAAAAATCAAACAGACAGCACGATTGAGGCTGTTTTTTAGTATTGAGAATTGTGACTAGTAAACTGGTTCAAGAAGACAAAATTAAGTTAAATTTGCGACATTTCCTATATTTGTACGATATACCAATAATTTTTAAAATTATATAATTAAACTTATCATGGAAGAAAAAAATTTAAATATATTTAAACGTTTTTGGATTTATCAAAAAGAAAGATTCCCTGTTTTCTCATATGGCTTAATGGTTTTTACATTTACTTTTTCTGCAATGTCATATTCAAAAATTTTAAGAGGAGAGTTAGATTTTTCCTTTGTAACTTTCTTTATTGGCGCATTAACATCTTTTGGGTATTTTTTCTTGCTTAGAATTTTTGATGAGTTTAAAGATGCAGAAGATGATGCAAAATATCGTCCATATCGTGCTGTTCCAAGAGGTTTAGTCACATTTAAAGAATTGAAGTGGCTTGCAATAGTTATAATTATTTTTCAATTGATTCTAAATGCAGTTTTTATTTCTAAAATGCTTTGGATATGGGGATTAGTAATAATTTATATGCTTATTATGGCAAAAGAATTTTTTGTTCGCAATTGGTTAAGAAAGCATCCTGTCGCATATTTAATTTCGCACATGATGATTATGCCTGTAATAGATTTTTATACAACCGGACTTGATTGGAATAATGCAGGGACAAAATTGCCAGAAGGACTAATAATATTTTTGATAGTTACTTTTTTGAATGGAATTGTAATTGAAATTGGCAGAAAAATAAGAAGCAGTGATGCTGAAGAAATAGGTGTTGAAACATATTCATACCTTTGGGGTGAAAAAAGAGCTACAATAACTTGGCTGTGTATTTTATTTACAACATTTATTTTTGCAAACTTGGCTTGTTGTTATGCAGGATTTGGTAAAATGACATTTCTATTTTTAATAATATTTTTGGTTATTTGTGGATCCCCTGCAATAAAATTTCTCAAAAATAGGAAACAAACAACAGCGGCTAAACTTGAAACAATGGCAGGGATTTGGACATTGGGCATGTATTTATCTTTGGGTGGTATTCCAATGATATTACACATTATAGGTGGTTAAATGGATGAAAAAATAGTTGGCGGAAAAGCTTATAATCTTGATATTCTAACAAAAAACGGAATAAATGTTCCAAAATGGTTTGTCGTAAATTCAGCTGATGATAATTTTGAGATTGATGAAAACAAACTGTATGCTGTTCGTTCTTCTGCAGTTGGAGAAGATGGAAATCAAAAATCTTTTGCAGGACAAATGGAAAGTTATTTATATGTTAAACCTCAAGAAATAAAAGCTCGTATTCAAGATGTAATTGATTCTGCAAATTCAGAAAGAATAAAGTTTTATAGAGAACAAAACAATATATCAGACAATATAAAAGTTGGTGTAATTATTCAGGAAATGATAAACTCTGATGTTTCTGGCGTCGTGTTTTCATCTAACCCAATAACGGGAAAAAGAAATGAAATTGTAATATCAAGTGTTTTTGGTCTTGGAGAAGGGCTTGTATCAGGTGAATTAAACGCAGATACTTACACTATTGAAAATGATAAGATTACAAAAAATATTATCGAAAAACCATATAAAATAGTCTTTGATAAAGAAAAGGGTATTGGGACAAAACGAATTAAAAACGAAACTCCAAGAGCACAAACTCTAACGGATAAACAAATAAAAGAACTTGTCGAAAAAACAAAAGAAATAGTTGATATATATGGGAAACCGCAAGATATAGAATGGGCTTATGAAGATGGTATTTTATACATTTTACAAACAAGACCCATTACGACACTAGAAAACATTTCTGATAAATCACAGCAGGAAGTTATTTGGGATAATTCAAATATTATTGAAAGTTATTCCGGAGTAACCACTCCGTTGACATTTTCATTTATAAAAGATGTATATACCGAAGTTTATAAACAATTTCTTTTGATTATGGGAGTTGAACAAGAACTAATCGAAGAAAACTCAGATATTTTTCAAATGCTCGGTTTAATCGAAGGAAGAGTTTATTACAATTTACTTAATTGGTACAGACTTTTGCGACTTATGCCAGGATATGAAATTAATGCAGGTTTTATGGAATCAATGATGGGAGTTAAGCAAAAACTTAATCAAATTCCTAAAGTCAAACCAAGTAAAAAAAATAAATATATAAGACTTTTTAATCTTTTAAAATCTTTGATATTTAACCTTTTTACACTACCAAAAGAAATTGAAAAGTTTTATAAACACATAGATATAACACTTTCTCCATATGAAAACGGGAAATTAAAGGGTAAAAGTGCAAATGAACTTATAGAAATTTATTTTGAATTAGAATCAAAACTAATGAAAAAATGGCAGGCACCCTTGGTTAATGATTTTTACGCAATGATATTTTACGGACTTTTGAAAAAATCATTGTTAAAAGCAGACTCAAATGGTACTTTGCAAAATGATTTATTAACAGGTGAAACAGGCATAATTTCAACAGAACCGATAAAACGTATCAAGCAAATTTCAAATAAAATATGCAAAGGAGAAAAGGTCGATGATGATATAAAAGAGTTTATTCAAAAATTCGGTAATCGATGTATCGGAGAATTAAAACTTGAAACAATTACTTATAAACAAGACCCGTCACTTTTGCAATTCATTATTAATTCATACGTAAAACAGGGAATTATTGATATTGAAAAAGAATCCCAAAAGGAACAAGAAATTAGACGCAATGCAGAAAAAACCGTAAAAGAAAAAATTAAAAATCCGTTCTTTGGTTTTATATTAAAAAATGCCCGTCTAAGAGTTAAAAACAGAGAAAATCTTCGTTTTGAACGTACAAGATTGTTTGGTTTAGTTAGGGAAATATTTTTAGAACTGGGTAAAAATTTCGCATACGAAAATATTATTGAAACTCAGCGAGATATTTTCTACCTAACAAAAGAAGAAATTTTCAATTATGTATGCGGGACATCTGTTGATATTGATTTAAAAACTATAATCAAAAATCGTAAAGAAGAATATGAAATTTTTAAGAAAAAGAATCTGCCAGACAGATTTACAACGTACGGAGCAGTATATAAGGCAAATCAATTCATTGTAAATAATATTGCTACTGATATAAAAGGAGATTTATCAGGAATCGGAGCTTGTGCAGGTATTGTCAGGGCAAAAGTTAAAATTGTTCACTCTGTTGAAGAATCCGAAGGATTGGAAAATTGTATAATGGTTGCCGAGCGAACAGATCCTGGTTGGGTCCCATTATTTCCAATTAGTAAAGGGATTTTGGTCGAGCGTGGCAGCATATTATCCCATAGTGCAATTGTGGCAAGAGAAATGGGAATTCCTGCAATAGTTGGGGTAAACAATCTTTTATCAACCTTAAAAGACGGAGATGAAGTTGAAATGGATGGTTCAAACGGGAAAATAAGGATAATCAGAAATGAGCAAAGGAATTGAAGCACGAGCAAAATTTAATAAAATAAGATATGCAAACTGTTGGGAAGATCCTGAACTTTTACTTGAGGGATTTGATAATGGGAAAAAGTACATATCTATAGGTTCTGCAGGAGATAATTCACTATCATTGCTGATTAAAAATCCAGAAGTTGTCTATGCCGTTGATTTAAGTATTCCGCAAATTGCGTGTTGTGAACTAAAAAAATATGCAATAAAATTTTTGGATTATGAAAACTTTTTGAAACTTTTAGGGTTTAAAGCCTGCGATAGTCGTCTTGAAATCTATACATCTATCAAAGAAAATTTGAGTTTACAAAGCAGATATTATTTTGAACACAATCCTGAAATAATCAAAGATGGAATTATCCAACAGGGGAAATTTGAACATTATTTTCAACTTTTTGCAAATAAAATTATGCCATTAGTTCATAATCAGAAAAATTTAACAGAATTATTTTTACCAAAATCTATTCAAGCTCAAAGGATGTTTTATGACAGAACTTGGAATAACTGGAGATTTAAGGCTTTATTTAAAGTTTTCTTTAACAAATTTGTCATGGGACGTTTAGGCCGAGATAAGGAATTTTTTAAATATGTTGATACGGCAATGATTTCAAAAAACATCAAAGAACGAGCAGATAGGGCTCTTCGAGATGTTCCGACTTGGAATAATCCGTACGTAAATTATATTTTATTAAACAATTTTGATTATGCTCTTCCTCATTACGCTAAAGAAGAAAATTTTGACATAATAAAACAAAATATTGATACTTTGGAAATTAGAACAGGTACAATAAATGAAGTTGCCACAAATTCCGGCATAAAATTTGACGGGTTTAATCTGTCTGATATCTTTGAATATATGGATAAGGACTTGTTTAAAGAAGTTTCTTCTCAATTATTATCGGTTTCAAATATAGGAGCAAAATATTGCTATTGGAATATGATGGTAGACAGGCGAATTTCTGAAATTTTACCTGAAAACTTTGAGTATAAAAAAGAATTATCACAAAAACTTTATTTAAAAGACAAAGCATTCTTTTATAAAGATTTTATTATAGATGAGGTTATAAAAAATGACTGATTTAATTTGCGGAAGTATAATTTCTTTAATATTTTTATTATTTTTTATTATTGCAGAGATTTGCTATAGAAAAGGATTAAATGTTGAAATAACGAGGAAATTTGTTCATTTTGCAGGAGCATTTGTTACTATAATTTTCCCATTTATTTTCAAAACACATTGGGCAGTCTTAATTTTGGCAGTATTGTTTTGTGGAGTAATGTTAATAACAAAAAAAACAGGAACACTACAATCGGTACATGCCGTCGAACGCAAATCTTACGGAGCAATCTATCATCCTATTGCAATATATATCTGCTTTGTGTATTCACAGTTTTTACATCAACCTTGGTTTTATGTTATTTCAATTTTAATTCTTGCAGTATCAGATGCTTTTGCGGCACTTGTTGGGAAAAATTACGGTATGAATGAATATATCGTAGAAGTTGGAAGTAAAAAAACGATGGAAGGTTCATTTACATTTTTTTTAACATCATTTTTAATAACTCATTTAATTTTACTTTTAACAACAACTATCGGTAAAGTAGAATCCGTTCTGGTGGCACTTTTAATTGCAATAATTATAACTATATTTGAAAGTGTTAGTTTAAAAGGTGCAGATAATTTATTTATCCCGATTGGAACAATGTTTATTTTATCAAAAAATATCCAACCTACAGTTGAAGGAATAACATTCCAGCTGGTGGTATTAATTGCATTTCTGATAAGTTATTTAGTTATAATGCTTCCATATAAACGAATAGGTTTTTCCGGTGTTGTGCTGCTGGGTTTGATAAATTATATTATCTGGACATTACTAGGTAATATTTACGCTGCAACGCTTGCAATATTTTCATTACTCTGCGCAAAAACTGATATTATACTGAATTATGATTGCGATGAGGCTGATGCTTATCGAGTAAGACCAATATTTTATATTTTGACGGTTCCAGTTGCTTGTGCATTCTTGGGAAATTTTATTGGCGCAAAAATAATTTATCCTTTTATAACTTCAATAATTTGTGAAGGTTTTATCATTAAAACAAAATTTTTTAACGGAAATTTAAATAAAGGTTTATGGGTAACATCAGTAATTTCGTTAATAGTTTTAGGAGCAAGTTATGTATTTATCAGATAGTAAAGATGAATTTTTGAAATTTCCGAAAGATTTATACAGAAATGATCCGTTTTATACAACACAATCTGAGGATGTCTCGGATTGTGAAAAACTTTTTATAGTAAAAGAAAATGAAAAAGTTCTTTGTCGTTTAGGATTTTTTGCCAATGGACAGTTCGGATTTTTTGAGGCTGAAAACAATTTGGAAGCAGTTAAGTTTTTATTTAATCAAGTAAAAACTTACGCCAAAACAAAAGGTTATGACTACTTAATCGGACCGATTAACGGTTCTACTTGGAAAAAATACCGAATTACGCTGCCATCAAACAATCCACCATTCTGGCTTGACAATTATAACAAACCTTATTATGCGGAATTACTTGAAAATTGTGGATTTGAAACAATTGCAGATTACACATCTTCAATTTGTCGCGACTTAAACAAAGATTACTCAAGACTTGAAAAATTTTCATCAATTTTTGAAAAAAAAGGTATAAAAATTCGCAAATTTAATCCTGAAAATTTTGAAGAAGATATCAGAAAAATTTACAACATTTCTGTAGATAGTTTTGTGAACAATTTTCTTTATACACCAATAGAATTTGAAGATTTTTATAAAATGTATGAACCGGCAAAAAGCTTTTTAAATCCAGAGTGGGTTTTGCTTGCGGAAAATGTTGACAATGAAGCAATTGCTTTCATATTTGGTTTTGATAATTTATACAATAAAGATAATAAATCACTTGTAATAAAGACATTAGCACAAATTTCTGATTACAAATATCGTGGAATAGGATCATATCTGGTAGAATATTTACATCAAAAAGCTCAACTTGCAGGGTATAATAGTATTATTCATGCACTTATGCATAAAAATAATGTATCAGCTAATATTCTGTCGGGCGAACTCTACCATAAATATAAACTTTATGGAGTTAAATTATGATAAATAATATTGTTGAAATTTTATTTAAAAATGCTGAGAAGCATCCTGATAAACTTGCTATTATCCATAAAAATAAAAAAATAACTTACGGGAAATTAGTGCAAGATGTAAAAGATTATGCACAGTATTTTTTATCAAAAGGTATAAAAAAAGGTGATAATATATTAATTTTTGTTCCAATGTCGATTGAACTTTATAAAATTCTTTCCGCTGTTTTTTATGTCGGTGCAACAGCAGTTTTTGTAGATGCTTGGGCTGATAAAAATAGACTTAATCAAGCTTTAACGATTGTTCCCTGCGAAGCATTCATTGCTTGTCCGAAAGCTTTTATATTGAAACTAATGAGCAAAAAAGTGTTTGATGTAGGAATAAACATCATATCAGGAACTATTAATAAATCAAAAAGCATACACCCAATTGAAACAGTAACACCTGACTCAACTGCACTGATAACCTTTACAACAGGTTCAACAGGACTCCCAAAAGCAGCTAAAAGAACACACCAATTTTTGTTGGAACAGCACTATGTACTAAAAAAACACTTAGCATCTTCCTTTGATGATGTTGATTTGACAAGTCTACCTGTTTTTATTCTTCACAATCTTGCCTGTGGTACAACTTCTGTTATTCCTGATTTTAACCCCCAAAAACCATCGGATATTGACCCTGGTAAAATTTTAAAAGATATAAAAAATAATAATGTTACTACTTCTGTCGGCTCACCAAGATTTTATGAAAAACTTGCTGAATTTGGGAAAATCAAAGGTTTGAAAAGAATTTTTACTGGTGGAGCGCCTGTTTTCCCTAAAAACGCCAGACTTTTACAGGAAAATTTTAACGATTGTGATATAGAAATAGTTTACGGGTCAACTGAAGCTGAACCGATTGCATCAATTTCAACAAAAGAATTATTACAGTGTGAAGGTAATGTTAAAGACGGTTTGTATGTTGGAAAACCAATTGAGGATATTAATGTAAAAATTATAAAGCCATCAGATGAACCTATTGAAGATTTTGAAAGCACCTGGCTTAGTACAGGTGAAATTGGTGAAATTTGTGTTGAAGGAAAGCATGTCTTAAAAGAATATTATAATAGCGATGAAGCACAAAAATTTGCAAAAATTAACTACCAAGGACAAGTTTGGCATAGAACAGGTGATGCCGGATATTTGGATAATGATGGCAGATTATTTCTTATGGGCAGAGTGAAAAATCGATTTGTCCATAATAATAAAGACGTTTATGTATTCCCGATAGAAAATGCTTTACTTGAGATTGAGGGTATTGAAATCGGAACAATTCTAAAAATTGATGAACAAATTATACTTGTTGCAGAAACAAAAATTCCACAGAAAAAACTTGAACGAGAACTTAAAAATTTTGGATTTAATTTTGACAAATTTATAATCACAAAAATTCCTCGTGACCCGAGACATAATTCAAAAATTGATTATGATAAGTTAAGAAAAATCCTCTCATAAAGAGAGGATTTTAAATTTATAAACTCTCATACCATTCTTTTAAATCTTTTCTTTTAACTTTTCTTGTTGAAGTCTTTGGCAGCTCATCACGATGAAGCACCACAACAGTCGGAGTTTTATATGGTGCTAAGTTTGCTTCAGATAGGCGTTTCACTTCTGCTTCAAGCACCTCTTGAATTTCCTTGTCTGATTTTTTTGCAAGTTCATCAGATGGTGTTATAATTACTCCGACTTCTTCTGTTCCTGCTTTATTTCCGGATTTTATCATTAAAGACATTACACAAAGTTCTTTAATAAGTTCTGAAGTTTCCAATACTGCTTCAACTTCTTCCGGGAAGATTTTTTTGCCACCACCAAGAACTATCATATTCTTAATTCGACCTGTAATTTTGATAAATCCTTGTTTGTCAATTTCGCCAATATCACCTGTATGAAACCAACCGTCTTCATCAATAACTTCTTTAGTCATTTCTGGTTTACCGTAATATCCTTGCATAACGTTTGGTCCTGTTGCAAGAATTTCTCCGTTATCAGAAATTTTTACCATTACCGAAGGCAAAGGTTGACCAACTGTTCCTATTTTTGAATGCCCGTAACGATTAGTTGAAATTGTCGGAGAAGTTTCTGTTAAACCATACCCTTGAAATATAGGAATACCTATTCTGTCAAAAAATTCTGCGACATTATCCTCTAAAGGAGCACCACCACAGATAAAACACTCTAATCTTCCTCCCAAACCATCAATTACCGATTTAAACATCAAACGACGAATCTTGCGTGGCATAAATTTTGCAAAAGAATAAAATATTTTAAACGCTTTTTGTGCAGTTTCAGGCTGCTTTTTTATCTGTTTATCAATACTGTTTTTAAGCATTTTTGCAACAAGAGGAACCACAATCATATTTGTAATTCTTTTTTCTTTCATTGTTGTTGCAAGTTCTTTGGGATTTAAAGATTTTATATAAACTATTTTTGCCCCCAAATAAAGCATTCCAAAAAATCCACAATCTAATTCCAGCAAATGATTTAAAGGCAAAATTGAAAGCAGAGTATGCTCATGTGTAATTTTGAACATAGTTTCAAAATCACGAAGTTGAGAATATATATTCCCAAAACTAATCATAACACCTTTTGGATTACCGGTTGTGCCTGATGTATAAACGATCAGGGCGGTTTCATCCAACGATCTTGGTCTTCCCAAATCTTTTTCTATATCCGTTCCTAAATCGGACACAGACGGTATTTCTTTATGTTCTCTTTCTTCGTTATCAAGAACAAATATCTGATCAATGGATTTTACATTGTTTTTAACTTCCAGAGCATGTTCTAGATAATGACTTGAACAAAACAAAATCCTAGGGTTGCAGTCGTTTAAGATATGCGTATGCTCCGGTACTGTAAGTTTTACATCTAAAGGAACCGTAATTGCACCTGTTTGAATAGATGCAAACATTCCAATAGAAAATTCAGGTCTTGATTCACAAATTATGGCAATTCTTTCCCCACGTTGTATTTTTATTGTTTCAATAAGATAATTTGCAAATTTTTTAGCCCTTCTTGAAATTTCAAGATAACTTAATTCTTCATATCCGTCTTTTGTTTTTAAAGATAATGCCTTTACCTGACCATAAATATCACCTTTTTCTTGCATTAAATCGAGAAAATTTGAATGCAACTTATGATCAATATTATAAAAAGCACGACGTTCAAGTGACTTTTTCATAAAGTTTACACGAATTTGCAATTCATGTGCAATTTCTTTTTCATCAGAATGAAAATCAGTTATAGGTTGACCAAATTGAATAACAATTGTATTAAATAACTTAGGGAATTTTCTGGTTTTGCCCCAAGTTTCAAAGCCTCCCTGTATGGCAAAAGGTATAATCGGAGCATTAGTTTCTTTTGCCATTATACCGACTCCTCTATTAAATTTACAAATTTCACCGTCAGGCGTAAACTTGCCTTCAGGAAAAATTATTACAGCTTCTCCTGATTTTAATTTTTGATTGGCACTTTCAATTGCCTCTATGCCTTTACCAAATTTTAAAGGTAAAACATTAAAATATTTTAATAAATGTCTTACAACAGGAGTTTTAAAAGCTGCCGGACCAGTCACAAACCACAATTGACGATGTGTAGCCATTTGTACAATAAATGGATCTAAATGTCCTGTATGGTTACCGGCAAGGATTACTTTTCCTTTTTTTGGAATATTCTCAGCTCCTTCAATTCTGTATCTAAAAAGAAGCAAGAAAAGATGCCCCAATGTAGCTTTTAATAAGAAATATCTGAAACTTTTGTCAAAAACTAGCACCAATGCAGCAAGTAAAAATGAAAATAATGCAATTCCTTTAAATACATTCAACGGATTTATAAAACCGATAATATTTGCAACAATTATCGTTCCGATTAAAAAGCTTAAAGTACTGGCTGTTAATTGTAAACCAAATATTTTACCTCTTACTCTGTCCGGAGTAATTTTTTGTAAAATTGTATCAAGCATAACAATTATAACGGCATCAGCCATCCCGATTGGAATAAGCCACATCCAAGCACTGTTGATACTTTGACATAATGGGGCAGTAACAAGAGCAATACAGAGTATGGTAAATCCACTTGCAAATAAATGTGGGGTTCTCATTATTCTTGCAAAATATATTGTTGCTGCCATACCTGTAATAATACCGATACCTAAAATTGTTCTCAGATAAGTTAAATCACTGAAGGCTAAGCCATAATAATCAGTAATAAGAGCATTTAAACTATTTGAAAATACAGCAACAATAAATTGCAGACAAATAGCCAGTCCGACAAGATATAATACTTTTTTATGTTTTTTTAAATAATTTAATGCCACAGCCATATCGTTTATTTTTTCTCTTGTGGTAAATATATTTTGTTTAATCGAGAATTTGATTAATGCAGTAAAAATTGCTCCAATTAAATACATACCACCAATTATTAAAAACGCCTTTTCATTTCCAAGAGTTATCAAATAATTTGCAGCAAAAGCTCCGAATAATAACGCAATAGCACCAAGTGAAGAAGTAAGTGCATTTGCAAATTTTAATTGTTCATTTTTAAGAATATTTGTAACAGCAGACATTTTAGCAGGGTAGAAAAATGCTGCTCCAATACCCAAACAAAAAGCAACAATGTAGATTAAATTCTGAGTTAATTGAGGAATAAAGAAAATCATTAAACAAATCGTTACAGCTCTAAAAAGACAACTTATTGAAAGGATTGCTTTTCTGGAAAATCTGTCACAAAGAACTCCCGAAAACGGACTAACTAAAAATTGCGGCAAAAGAAATATAAAAAACATTATAGCAATAGATTTTCCTGTATTTCCCGACATTTGCAAAAGAATAGATACAAACAAAAATTGAACAATTGCATCTGCAAAATGGGAAAAAACTTGACCAAAAAATAATTTATCAAATTCGAAATTTGCGAATGGCCCAAACTTTTGCTTAATTCCGTTCATTTTATAACTCCTCTATGCACCTACCAATCTGTATAATCTTAACAATATTAACCCTAATGTGTCAATATGTAATGTATTTTCACAAGTACATCAGACTATCATACTAATCCAAACGCTAATGTTTAATGCTTATTGTATTATATTAAATTCTGCTTTGGATTTTGTAAACTTTATATAAAACGGTGCATAACTAATTTTTATATTGTAAAATCAAATAAATTAATGAAGCAAGGATATTTTTATGAAATTTGAAATAAAAGACAAAAATTGGAAAAGATATAATTTATTTTGGCATTATATTAATAATTTGCGTAATGTTCTCAGTATAACCTGTGATATTGATATAACTGAATTTCTACCTTATATAAAGTCTAAAGGTTACAGATTTTATCCTTCTTTTATGTGGGCAGTATGTAAAATTATTAATGCTCATGAAGAATTTAGATTAGGCTGGGATGAAAACAATCAAGTTGGAGTGTACGATGTGATTCATCCATATTTTACACATTTTTTTAAAGAAGATGAAATGTGTGCTTTATTCGTTGCAGAATATAATGAAAATTTAGAAGTCTTTCATAGTAATTTTGTTGATATAATTGACAAACATAAAGATTGTAGAGCTTTTGATTTTAAAAATGTTCCACAAAACATTTTCAATGTTTCATGTTTACCTTGGGTAAATTATAAAAGTTTTGATATTCACGTTTTTGATGAAGGAAAATATTTAGCTCCTGTAATTACTTGGGGGAAATATGTCGAGAAACATGGTAGAATAACTCTTCCTTTTTCATTTAATATTCATCACGCTGCTGCTGACGGTTATCACCTTTCAAGATTTTTCATTGAATTGCAAGAATTACTAAATTCTTTTGAAGACTAATTTATAGAATTAAAGTTTTTATATAAAATATCTATCTTATTGAGCTTTTAATCTTTTATCAAAAGTTCTTTTATATTTGCACTCAAGTACTCTTTTCTTGCACTCTTGTGCACTAAATTTCTGTCACCCTGAATTTATTTCAGGGTCTATCCTGCTCACAAAGCCTATTTTAGCCCAGTGCAATTAAGTGCAAAAAAGTGCAATTTTATTTTTGCTTGCAAATTGAGATACCCCAAATTATTAATGAGATTGGGATTTTGTAAACTTTGTATAAAACTGTGCATAACTAACTTTTATATTGTAAAATCTAATATTATAAAATAAGGATA
>CALUXY010000026.1 GCA_944324855.1 Candidatus Gastranaerophilales bacterium
ATTATTTGACTCCGATGGAATATTACTATACACTCATAGAAAATGTTGCTTAGTCTAATATGTATTGAACTAGGACACCCTCTTCACAAGATAATCAAATTGAGTTACAATAGTTCTACTTGATAAGGAGCTTTAGATGAGCGAAGAAAAAATTGTACGTTTAGGTTCTAAACGGGAAAAGAATCACAAAGAAAAAGAACACGAACATGTTTCTCATAAAGAAGAAACAACGGATTTAAAAGAACCGGTTTATTGCAGTTTCTGCGGACGTCCTAACACTCAGGTTATCAAAATGGTAAAAGGACCCGGAGTTAACATTTGTTCTGAATGTACAATGATTGCGGTACAATACTTAATTCTTAACGATAGAATGCCTTCAGCAGAAGCTCAAGCGATACTTGATGCTTTCTGGGGGAAATGCAGGTGATAAATGAATAAGATTCAAATTAGAGCAGAGATTTTAACTTTAATAACAAAATTACAAACGACAACGGCAGTTTCTGATGATATGTTTGCCCTTCTTGATGCCGAAGAAGATAAACAAGCTGTCATGGATGTACTTTTAAAAGAATTATCCAGAGCAAAAGAACAAAAAGCTTTTGTTATTTGTTATATGCTGACCCGTTTGTTTGACAAAGAGATGTTGAATACATCTTTAAGAGAGTTTATCAGAACTCCTAAGATAAACGATTATGCCAAGATGGTTGCATTCAACCTTTTAAGAGATATCGGAAGTGAAATTCAATACGATGAAGTAAACGGATATTTCACCGAGTTTGAACAAATTGTTGATGAAGAAACAAAAGAATTGTTAAATACTGCAATCATGAATCCTGAAGCACAAATTGATTTCATGGATTTCTTGCTTGCACTTCCGCCTGAAGAACAGCTGGTTCTTGTCCGTTCTTTAAACGAAGATTACAGCCATGATGCTCTTGCTAATATTCTGATTCCGATATTTTTATATAATCCGAAATCCGATTTGGCAAAAGAAGTTGCAGGTTTACTTGCCAATTCAAAATCACAATTGGCATTCCATGCTTTTGAGGATGCAAAAGAGTATGTATCGGAAGATTTGTATCCTTTAATTAATAAAGGCTTGTCAACATTAAAGCTTGCAGGGATAAGAGTTGATAATACAATAGAATTTTATAAAGATATTCTGAAAGCATCAAAGCCTTATCGTTCTTATATCAGTTATCCTGACGGGCATGGCAACAACGCTGTTGTTTTCTCAAGAAAACGTCCTAATGAAACATTGCAGTTTGTTGCAATGGTTATAAACGATAAATACGGCATTTTAGACTGTTTCGGATTTAATGAAATTACGGAGTTTGATTATAACAGAATACTTGACAGATTCTTCGGTGAAAACGGCAAAGTCGAAATTGATGAAAGAGTTCTTAAATATCTGATTGATGAGGCTGAAAAACTTTCAAGATACAATATGGATATTTTGCCTTATGAATATGTGTGCTGGAAAAATATTCTACTTGATATTGAACCTAAAAAACCGCATTGCAGTATCGCTCCAAAAGAATTAAATCAAGAAGAGATTGATACTGTTGCACTTTTAGATTTTACCCAGCACTGGTTTTATGATACGGAAACTTCTGACGGGTTCAAGGTGTTTATGGATAAGTTGAACAAAGAAATGATTGCAAATGAATTCAATGTTGACTTGGACAATTTTATCAAAGCACATTTTGATACTGTCTACTCTCAAGAAGAAAAAATGCTCTGGGACAGAAGATTTTATTTTTCAGCGTATTTGAGTGAATTAAGAGCAAAGAATTCTGAATCCCAGTTATTATTATCTCTTCAGGGTAATGCAGAATTTTTGAGAAACATCTTGAGAAAAAGTATTTACGAATACTATATAAGACAGCGTTGGATTTTAACTAATTCAAAGAAAACAAAATCAATGTTTCAGCGAAATGAAGATAATAATTCTCTCGGGTTAGAATTAATCCAGCTCGATATGATAATATCATCAATTGAAAATTTGTGGGTTAAAGTGTAATGGATAAAGTAATGGCACTCGATATAGGAACAAAACGAATCGGGATTGCCTTGAGTGATTTTTTGCATATTACCGCAAATCCGCATTCTTTTATCCAGCGAGAGCCGGAATCGGATGCAATTGATGTAATCCAAAAAATTGCGGCAGAAAATAAAGTGGGCACAATCGTTGTCGGTGTTCCAATTAACATGGATGGCTCATACGGATTTCAAGCAGAGGATTGTAAAAATTTTGCTGGTAAATTAAACGGGTTTGATATAGTATTTGAAGATGAAAGGCTTACATCAGAGCAAGCAGAAGAAAATTTAAGAGAACGAAAAGTCGATTTTCGGAAAAACAAAGGGCTTGTAGATGTAGAAAGTGCCTGTATAATTTTGGAACAATATTTAGGAAAGTGAGATAACAATGGCAGATATGAATGATGACCAAATAATCGAAACAATGACAGAAGACGGAGAAGTAGTTCAATTCCGTTTATTTGATATTATTGAATTTGAAGAAAAAGAGTACGCACTTTTATTACCGTTAGAAGATGAAGATGATGACGATGCAGAAATTGTTTTAATGCGTCTGGTAAAAGAAGATGACGACTACTTATTTGAAACAATCGATGATGACGATGAATTCGACAGAGTTTCTGAATATATAGAAAACCTTGAAGAAGCGGACGAAGACGAAGAATAAGAGGTATTATTTTGTTAGAGAAATTTACGGAACAAGCTATTAATACGGTATCTGAATCTCAAAACTATGCATTGTCATTAGGAAGTTCGGAAGTATGTCTTGAACACTTGCTCTATGCGATAGTTAAAGAGTCTAAAGGAATATCTTTAAGACTGTTTAAAACAAATGATATTACTTTAGAAAAAATAGACAAAGCTGTCCGCCGGTATGTTTCTCAATCAACAAATAAGTTTTCTAAAATTCCTTTCAATAATCACTACAAAGAGGTTTTGAAAAAATCCATGGATTTGGCAAAAATCTCAGGTCATCAAAATATCTTGTATGAACATTTATTTTTGGCATTATTAACGGATAAATCATCAAATGTATCACAAATTCTGGATGAGTTTGAGTTTGATACTTTCAAAGCAAAAGATTTATTGAGCCGTCTTGTTCAGAAAAAACAAAAAGTGCTGGAACACCCTGAAGGAGAAGAAAAGGAACGTAAGAATATTATAGACTACGTTTTTGATGATTCAGGTGTTGCACCTATTTTTAACCGTGCGATATCAAAACTTTCGACAACTGATTACGAAATATTGGGAACGGAACAGATTGTTGCATCTATCTTAGAAGACAAGGATTCTGATTTATCAAAAATATTTGCACAATTTGGTATAACGGCAGAATCTTTTGACGAGAAACTAAAATCACTACAATCAAGAACGGCGGAATATGATACCAAAAGAGTTGTATTTACGCCAAAAGCGTTTGTAGTTATGAGTTCGGCATTACAGATTGCCAAGGAACTCGGATCTTCAAAAGTACTTCCGGAACATATCGCTCTCGGAATTTTAAGATCAAAAAAAGGTATTGCGTATGAAATTTTTGAGCAGCTTAATGTCAAAGAAGAAGATTTAATGAACGCAATTATAAAACCGATAGAAAAACAAATGCCTGAAACACTTGTTATACTTAAACTTGCCAAAGAAGAAGCAAGACGTATCGGGAAAAAGGTCGTGGGTACAGAGATGCTGCTTTTGGGTATAATATCAGAAGGAGCAGGTGTCGGAGCAAGGGTTTTATCCAAGTTAGAGATTACGCTTCAGGATGCCCGCAAAATTATTGAATCTCAACTCGGATACGGTAACGATTATTTTGACAGCGAAATAGTATTTACAAAACGTGCAAAAGCTGTTCTTGAAAAAGCCTGGGAGCTTGCCAAACAGGAAAATAAAGACAGAATTGCATCTGAAGATTTATTGATGGCAATAATTTCAGAACCATCAGCACTTGCAATGAAAGTTCTGGAACAATTGGGCGTTGATGCT
Organism: Candidatus Gastranaerophilales bacterium; assembly: GCA_944324855.1. Classification (GTDB taxonomy): domain Bacteria; phylum Cyanobacteriota; class Vampirovibrionia; order Gastranaerophilales; family Gastranaerophilaceae; genus UMGS1585. Next base: position 4,018 of record CALUXY010000026.1, read on the forward strand.
GTCGAAATTAAATACGGGATATTAAAAGAACTAGAGTCATAATTTTGAAAGATAAAGTATTAGAGTTTTTAAATAAATACCATCTGACAGATAAAACCATAATTGTCGGATTTTCCGGCGGTCACGATTCTATGTGCCTTTTAGATATATTATTCAAACTTTCTTCAAAATATCCGTTTAAACTTATTGCTGCACATTTCAACCATAATTGGCGCGGGGTTGAAGCAAAAATGGAGCAGGATATCTGCCGCAAGTTTTGTGAAGATAGGCAGATAGAGTTTTATACAAAAACGGCGGCTCTAAATATCAAACAATCTGAAGCGGTTGCGCGCGCTATGCGTTATGATTTTTTCAACAGGGCTATTCAAAAATACAATGCCGATGCGCTTTTTACAGCTCACAACAAAAATGATAACGCAGAAACGATTCTTTATCGGGTTATAAAAGGAACAGGGGTTACCGGGTTAAAAGGTATTGCAGAAAAAAGAGATAATATATATAGGCCCCTGATTGATATAACAAGAGATGAAATTGATGAATATTGTCAGGATAACAATCTTATTCCAAACAACGATTCTTCAAACGAAAATGTGAAATATAAACGGAATTTTATAAGGCATAAATTGATTCCGCTGGCGGAAGAAATTAACGAAAATGTTCTGGATTCTCTTACCTCTCTTGCACGCGTTGCGGCTGATGAATCCGGTATAGTCGATGAATATATGCACTATGTTAAATCTGTTGTTATGGTGAATGATTCAATTGTGACAGAACGATATATAAATATGTCGCCTGCTGTCAAAAGAAAACTTATATATGATCTTGTGACCTCTCAAAAATTAGATTATGATTCTCAAAAAATATACGAAATCTACGATTTTATAGAACAAAACAGAGATTCAAATTCTGGGACTAAAATGTCACTTTCGTCAGGTCTATGGCTTTATGTAAGTCCCAAAATCATAGAGCTCGTTGTTAAGACTCCAAAATTGGAAGACGAAGTCCTTGTAAGACTTGAGGGAAGTTACGAAATAGGTGATTATATTTTTGATATATCAACGTATGCCGGAGATGATATCTCATCATACCCGCCGGATAATTCTTATACAGCTTATATAGACTTAAAAGATGTAGATTTAGATTTTGTTTTGAGAACACGAAAAGACGGAGATATCATAAATCCTCTCGGAATGTCCGGCAGTATGAAATTAAAAAAATACTTGATATCAAAATCAGTCCCTCAGCATAAAAAGGACGATTTGATACTGCTTTGTACACATGATAATGAAGTTTTGTGGGTTGCAGGTCTGGGTTTAAGTAATAAAATTCAAGTAACGGATAAACCTACACATAAAATTACTTTGAGAAAAAAATAAGGACAATATTATGATGATAACACCTGATGATATACATGTTTTATACTCGGAAGAAGATTTGCAGAAACGCATAAAAGAGCTTGCAGAAGAATTGAATACACATTATAACGGCGAAGAAGTTTTTGCCGTATGCGTTCTTAAAGGCTCTGTTATGTTTTTTACGGATTTGGTAAAACATTTAACAATGCCTTTAAAGATGGAATTTATACGGCTCTCAAGCTACGGCTCCAATTATTCATCATCGGGCAAAGTTAAGGCCGTAAATTTGTCACTTCCGGATATAAACGATAAAAACGTTTTAATTGTCGAAGATATAATAGATACAGGGCATACCGCGAAATTTTTGCTTGATTTTATCGGTCACAATTTTAAAACCAAGACAACAAAATTCTGTTCGCTTTTGAACAAAAAATCCAAAAGAGTTGTAGATGTTGATGCGGATTTTTCAGGTTTTATAGTAGAAGACAAGTTTTTGGTGGGTTACGGGCTTGATTTTGAAGGATATTACCGGAATATCCCGTATATAGGATATGTAGATGTATAACGTTGCTTTTATTCCCGTTCGTCAGGGAAGTAAATCGATAATTAATAAAAATATTCGAGACTTAAACAGTAAACCGCTTATTTACTGGACTGTAATGGCTGCGCAGGTATCGAATCTTGATAAAGTATTTGTTTCAACGGATGGAGAAACAATAAAAAATACTGTTGAGCAATTCGGGTTTAGCAAAGTAGAAGTTATTAAACGCAGTCCGGAAACGGTTACGGATACGGCAACCTCTGAGAGTGCATTATTAGAGTTTTGCCGGAATTATAAATTTGATAACGTAGTATTTTTGCAGGCAACATCGCCGCTTACAACCGCAATAGATATCAACGGGGCTTTAGATAAGTACCTTAATTCCGATAAAAAATCTTTGATTTCAGCAGTAAAAAGATTTCAGTTTATCTGGGGTACAAACGGTAATCCCTTGAATTATAATCCGCAAACCCGCCCAAGACGTCAGGATTGGAACGGATACTATATAGAAAACGGTGCATTTTATATTTCGTCAAGAGAAGAAATTCTAAAATCAAACTGCCGTATAACCCCTCCTGTGGATTTTTGGGAAATGCCGGAAAAAACACTGTTTGAAGTCGATGAGCCGGAAGATATTGCAATTATTGAAAACTTATTTCATTTAGACTAAGTATTTGTCTTACTTAATAAAATAGTTATAATAATATAATATAAGTATTTTATTGAGGATTTGGAGATGAAAAGATTTATACTAATATTGATATTAATAGCTGGGTTTTCGGCACCATCATTCGCTCTGCCGTGGAGTGATCCGGATCCGGTTCCTCCGACCGTCAAACTCCCGTCAAAGTATACTCCTGAATATATCAAATACATAACAGAAGAATACAAATGTACGGGAAAATCAGAATTAATATATGTTGCAATAGATATGCTTAAAGGTACAGAGGGTGATTTTTCAAGAAAAGCTCTTTTAGGCAATAATTTGTCTGGCTACCCTGTTAAGATTGAGTTTAAGGATTTGGCATCCGTAAACAAAGATTATGCCAATTTTGATGCTATCGGCTGGAAAAAGCGTAACAAGCTGTATATTTATATAAACCCGAAACATCAAACAGCCCCTCCGGGAGCATTGGCAGCTTTACTTGCACACGAAGCATTGCATCAGGATGAATACAATTCTTTATCGGAAGAAACTTATGCCTGGACAATGGAGGCTGCAGTCTGGTGCGAAATAAAAGGTATTTATCCGGAATCAAATATAGAAGATGATTCGCTTGTTAAACGTGAAAATACTTTGGAGCAACTCTTTAAAAAAGGCGGTTACACTAATAAATATATTAAAAAGGCTGTATATGCCAACAAAGGATATCAGGGACTTCCTTTGACATCACCGGGTTTTCAAGAACTTTAGTATAATACCTTGGTGTGTATTGATAAATATTTTTCCTTGATGTTAAATTGTTTTATGGCAAAGAAACAGGGTTTTATATTTTTATTAACAGTATTAGTTCTTTTTGTTGTAAACCAGCTTGTAGTGAGCTTTATGTCAACTCCTCCAAGCATTAATCCTGATACTTTGACCGATACATCACAAATAAAACCGCAAAAACTTTTCGAAAAAACCTGGAAAGAAATTGATTCCGGTTTTTACGATTCTTCATTGAATTCTCAAGACTGGAAATACTGGAAAAAGCATTACAAAGGTAAAATCAAAACAGATGAGGATGCCAAAGTTGCGATTGATACAATGATTGCAAGTCTTGATGATGATTATTCAAAATATTTGAATAAAAAAGAATATGCAGAACAAAACAGTTCCATTGAGTCAAAGATTTCCGGTATCGGTGTAAATATTATGAATGATTCCGGAAAAATCATTGTCTTTAGTGTTTTGGATAAAACTCCTGCCAAAGAAGCAGGTATTCGGGCAAACGATATAATTAACAAAGTCGACGGAAAAAGTGTCGGCGGGATGAATATTGCAGAAGTTGCATCGCTTGTCCGAGGGAAAGAAGGAACGGTTGTTCAACTTGAATTGATTAGAAAACACCGCAAAATAATCAAGAATGTTAAACGCAGAAGTATAAAGATTGAATCTGTTAAATCATCCGTCAAAAATGATATCGGGTATATTCAGATTTCAAGCTTTATCGGAACTTCAACTTCCACAGAGTTTTTGACCGCATTGGAAAAAACAAAGGATTCAAAGGGTTTAATTTTGGATTTGAGAGGAAACACCGGCGGATTACTTGCTAATGCAATATTTATTGCCAATATGTTCCTGGATAACGGAACAATAGTAAATATCGTTTCCCGTGACGGTAAAATAGAAAATATTAAAGCCCAGCATACAACTGCAGTAATTGATAAACCTGTTGTAATCCTTGTTGACGGTGCCAGTGCAAGTGCAAGCGAAATTTTATCAGGTGCATTAAAAGATCATCATAAGGCTGTGTTAGTCGGAACAAGAACGTTCGGTAAAGGAATGGTGCAAAGAATAATCCCGCTGCCGAATTCTACCGGATTAAATTTGACTATTGCAAAATATTTAACTCCGAATGGTTCTGATATAAACAAAAAGGGGATTACGCCTGATTATATCGTAAATTATACTGAACGTGATGTTATTACTCACAAAGACCCCCAAAGAGAAAAGGCGGAAAGAATTTTAACCGGTCTTATATCTAAATAATGAGAATTTAATAGTGGGGCTAGTGCCGCCCCACACCTTGCACCGGTATTTCTTTGGCAGTCAGGGGTAAATGATAAGGATTGAAATTAACCGCCAAATATTGAAAATATGATTCGCTAAATAATATAACTGCTCAATACCAAGCAAGCAAACTCGCTTCGCTCAAACAGTGCTTACTCTGTCATTATTTCGCAGATATTATTTGCTCATTCCGTAAAGGTTGTAACATCAAAATATTAGAACTATGCTCTGGTTGAATAATATATTATTTTTACTGCTCACTGCTTAGTTAGTTTTTTAACACTTTAACTAATGTGCTATAATTATCAGTATGAACGAATCTTTAGCACAAACATTAAAGCTTGTTCCGACTTTGCCAGGATGTTATATTTATTACGATAATACCGATGAAGTAATCTATGTCGGAAAAGCAAAGAACCTAAAACGTCGCGTATACAGCTATTTTCACAAAAAACATGACAGCGTTAAAGTTTCAGTTCTCGTTTCTCAAATTGAGAGGATGGAATATATAATTACAGATTCGGAAGTTGAAGCTCTTATTCTTGAATCCCATTTGATAAAAAAATATAAACCTAAATACAATATTCTTCTAAAAGATGATAAAAAATATCCGTATTTTCTGATTACAGATGAAGAATATCCGAGAATTACAATTGTGCGTAAAAAAAACATGAATCCTGATAAAGGCAGGTATTACGGCCCATACACAGATATTCGTGCAATGCATTCAACGCTGGATTTTCTTAAGAAAATATTTCCTTTGAAACAGTGTAAAACACCTAAATTTTCAAACAGACCCTGTCTTTATTACCATATTGGACGATGTTTGGCTCCGTGCCAGAACAAAATCTCATCAGAAGATTATAAAGCTCTTGTTTCTCAGGTTGAATTATTTCTCTCCGGCCGTCAGTCAGAACTCTTGAAACGATTGAAATCAGAAATGGAGCGTTATTCAGAATCCGAGCAGTATGAAAAAGCTGCCAAAATGCGTGATAGTTATCTGGATTTGCAAAAAACACTCGAACGCCAAAAAGTTGTATTTGAAAATACAAAACTCAATGAAGATGTTATATCTTCAATTCACGAAGACGGAATTCTTGCGATTACCGTTCTTTTGATACGTGAAGGGCGGTTAATTGACAAAAAAGACTTTACCTATTTCGACGAAAGCGACGATACAACAGAACTATTCAGAATGTTTTTCCGTGAATATTACTCCAATCTGATGCTTGAATTCCCTGATAAAATTGTTTCCAATGAACTTCAGGATATCGGCGAAAAAGAACTCTATCAGGATTGGCTGAAACTCTTATCCGGCAAGAATATCAAAATAAGTTACGGCAAAACAAAACAAGGGAAAGAGTTGACCGATTTGGCGCTTAAAAACGCCAAAAACCTTCTTGAAACAGCAAAACTGAAAAAACTAACATCAATCCGAAATGATTTTAACGAGGTCGGTTCATATCTGATGGAAAAATTACACCTGAAATCTTTTCCAAACAGGATTGAATGTTACGATATCTCGCATATTCAGGGTACAAATACAGTAGCATCAATGGTTGTTTTTGAGAATGGTCAGTCTAAAAAGTCTGAATACCGCCGTTTTAAAGTTCGTTCTACCGAAGGAAAACCTGATGACTTTCAGTCAATGAAAGAAGTTTTATCCAGACGGTTGGCAAGAATGGGTGAGCCGAAGTGGGCTAAACCAAATCTTGTGATAATAGACGGCGGCAAAGGACAGCTGTCATCTGTTATGGAAATTGTAGAAGAAATCGGGATGACGGATATTGATTTTGTATCTCTGGCAAAACGGGAAGAGGAAGTTTTTCTTCCGCATCAGTCTAAACCTGTTAGAATCCCGATTGATTCCAATGTAATGTTCCTAATCCAGAGAATACGTGATGAGGCACACCGTTTTGCAATTACTTATCATAGAAAACTACGTTCCAAATCCGCTATTGAATAAATATTTGTAAATGTTTCAAATTGATACACGGCGGGCGGAAAACCCTATCTTGATATCTAACGTTTTATGCAGAATAAAAACGAAGATAATTTCCCTGTAGTCCTATATTTTTATTTGGAGTATAAAAGCTGTTAAATTTTTCCGGCAAGCCTTTATCAAAAAAAAAAAATAAATAAAAAAATCTGTTCTTTTATATATTCTTTTATCTGTTATATTTGTAATCCCCAATTTGAGGATTTCCAAACCCCAAAATTGGGATTACTAATCCCAATTTTGATACCTTATTAGTCTTTTAATAATTCATCAATACCTGTTTTACTCCAGTCAAATTCTTGTGAATTTGCAAAGTTTAGAAGTTTAAACGGAGTCAGGTTATCTAAATCTTCAAATACTTTTTTATAATCGTTTTTATCGGAATCCATTAACAAATACGGTATTTCTGCCGCTTTTGCAAGGTTTTCTACTTTAGGGTCATACGATATTGCAAGCGTTTTTATACCGTACTTAAGCCCCAAAAGGCAGGCATGGAACCTCATTGCAATAAGATAATCATATTCAGAAACCCGGTTTATAATTTGTTCGTTTGATAAATGCTGTACAATTTTAGCGTTAATCGTCGGGTTTTTATTTTTTAGTTTGTTTAAGAATACTTGAGAAATTCCGACATCTTCGGAATCTTGAAATGCAATCAATTCAATTTCTCTATCTGAGAATTTTAGTGCGATTTGCTTAATTATTTCATCAAACAGTTTGTCTGTTAATGTGTGGAATTTTCTAAGCTGTATTCCGATTTTTCTTGTTCTGTTATAAGGCGGCAGCTGCATTTCAAATATCGGGTCACAAACAAGGCTGGATTCTATTCCCCAGCTTTTTAAAAGTTCATGGCTTTTTTCGTCTCTGACGGAAATATATTTGCATTTTTTTAATGCTGTTTTCGCAATTAATTTACCCCAAAATCCGTTAATCGGCCCGATACCCTGAGCAAATATTACAACATCTTTTTTTAGGGATGCAACCATATAAATTAATCCGCAGTAATAAAACAGGCTTCTGTTACTTGTTACATTCTGTAAAAGGCTGCCACCGCCGGAGATTAAGACATCAAAATCCTGTAAACGCTTCATTATTAACTCTGTATTAAACGAATTAATTGAATTAACGTTATACATTCTTCCGGTTTTTTCGGGATCGGCAGAGAGAACCGTAACATCTTTTCCCTTTAGATGATTCAGTAATACACCTAAAATTGCATCATCACCAAAATTATCAAATCCATAGTATCCGGAAATTAAAACTTTTTTCATTATATCCTCAATAGTTCTTCTGAATTAGGAATATTTTCTATAATTCCTAATCTGTCAATAAATAACCCGGCTTGTTTTGCCGCAATTTGTGCTGCTTCAAACGCCGTATAGCCGTTTGTTATTGCAGCCAGAAATCCGCCGTTAAATACATCGCCTGTACCCATTGTATAGTTTACTTGGGATGTTGCAAAAAACGGACAGAACTCGGTTTTACCGTTACTGTATACGTAATAGCCGTTTTCAAGATGTGATTTAACAACAATAACTTTTACTCCGTAATCTGTAAAATAGTTAACAATTTTTTCTACGGATGTTAAATCATATAGTGCTTCTACATCATTTTTAAGACTCATAAAGAGAACATCAATATTTTCTATAATATCTTCCAAATACTCTTTAGTATCGTACGTTGTCATAAATGACGACGTGTAATTCGGGTCATAAGCTGTCAAAATATCATTGTTTCTTGCTGTTTCATAGATTTTTTTGACAAGCTGGTTAGAGCCGATTGACAATGACTGTGTTATACCTGTTGAATATACGGCTCTTGATGAGAGAATATATTCTTCATTAAAATCTTCTTCTGTCAAATAGTTGCTTGCAACCCTTCTTCTATAAGTCATTAATTCATTTTTGTCAGTATGAGCGCATAAATATAACCCGTTTTTTTCGTTGCATATTTTTATGTTTGAAATATCAAGTTCTTGTTGGTTTAGTTTATTTATAATAGTATTTTTGAAATAATCGTCGCCAATAGACGTTATAATTCCGACTTTTGAACCCAGTCTTTTGGCTGCAACGGCTGATGCAATTACATCTCCGCCGAATGACAGATTAAAAGAAGATGCTCTCTCAAAATATTCGTTAGTTGATAACTCTAATAAGCATTCGCCTATTGTTATAATATCAAGTGTTTTTTCCATTAGGATAATTCCTTAATTTCCTCAATAATATTTTTTGCTCTCGCTGTAATTTCAGATAAAGAAAGATTTTCATAAAAATCTCTGCCGACTCCGACAGCCGCAGCACCATTTTTGATATATTCGCTTACTTCATTTAGTTTTATGTTTCCCATAGGCATAAGATTCAAAAACGGCATTTGTCTTATTAGTTCTTCAAAATACTGAACTCCGCCCATTGCTGTTACAGGGAACAATTTTATCAGCGGGATTCTTGCTTTCCAGGCTGTATAAGCTTCGTTTGCGGTAGAAGTTCCTGCAATAAACGGAACACCTATGTTTTTGGAAATTTTTACCATGTTCATTTGAAATATCGGTGAAGAAAACAGTTTTGCTCCGGATTTAAAAGCCTGGTTTGCTTGAAGATTTGTAATAATACTTCCCGCACAAACAACAGCTTTTTGAGAGATTTTTTCAATCACTCCGTATAACTCTGCGTTTTCTATATTTATTTCCAAGACCTTAATCCCGCCCTCAATAAGAGCATTTGCAATATCTTCCGCTTTTGATGTATCGTTACATCTGATTATCGGATATATTTTCTCTTCCGTTATTAAATTTATTAAATTTTTGCTCATAATCTACCCTTTTTGTTAAAATTATTATATCATAAAAGAAGAAAAAGGTTTGGAATATGAAATTTTTAAAAGGGCTTTTAGTATTTATATCAATCGTGTTCTTTATGTTAATAGCATATTCTTTTTCGAATAACTTTTTTGAGCCTAAAGCGTTCAATTTCATGGTGAAGAATTTTACGGCATCTCATAACGGCAGTGATGATATAGTTATTATTGTAATTGATGATAAATCCATAGGAAAATATCGCTGGCCCTGGAAAAGAGAACTATATTGCAAAATATTTGATTACTTTAAATATTATGCAAAACCTGCAGTTGTTGTAAATGACTCTATTTTTGCAACTCCTGATACCGAAAATCCCGACTCTGACAGAAAATATTTTAAATCTATCAGCCGGTTAGACAATCTTGTTGTCGGGTTTGATTTACTTTTAAACAAAGATGAAAACCTGACAACATCGTATAATACCAACTTTGATAAAAAATTCGGTATTTCAATTAAAGACCACAGAACATTTGTTCCTGAATCTTGTTATGAAAGTTTGATACCTTTTCCGGAACCTTATTTTAATGCCGTAAAAATGGCAGGGTCTGTTAAGACTCCTGTCAGCCGTGACAGTTTTTTGAGAGGTATTCCTTATGTAATACAGTACAATAATAAACTTTATCCGGCACTTTCTTTAAGAACATTTTCTTATTTGAACGGCAACGAAGGGTATGACGTATATGAAGATACGATAGTTGGTGAAAAATCCGGTATAAAAATTCCAAGAAATAATGATTTGGGCGGCTTTTATACTTTAATCAAGTTTTATAAACGTTACGGAAACACAGGCTACACCCACAAAACATATTCCGCACTTGATATTATGGAATCTTATGACCAGTTAAAATCCGGTGAACCTCCGACAATAAATCCGGATATCTTTAACGGAAAAATTGTATTCTTTGGAGCAAATGTAAAAGCGGCGGCAACAGGGCTTTCAGACGTCCAGAGAACTCCGGTCAGCAACGAGCATTCGGGAGTTGATATTCAGGCAACTGCTCTGGATAATTTGATATCAAATGATTTTATGCACCAGGTTGAACCTTCTCATAATCTTTTGATAACCGCAGTATTGATGTTGATTACCTATCTTTTGATACGCAACTTTTCTTTATTTGTATCTGCAACAATACTTTTTGTTATTACAATGTCGTATTTGATACTTTGCGGATATTTATTCTACAAAGGGGTTGCAATAAGCGTTATAACTCCAATATCTCTTGAATTGATAACAATGATATTTGCTTATTCACACAGGTTTATTCTTGAAGGCAGGAACAAGGAAAAAATTAAAACTGCAATGGGGAAATATATATCAGAAGATATTATGAAAAGTGTTGTCAAAAATATTGATGAATTAAAGCTTGGCGGGAAAAAAGCAAATGTAACGGTTCTATTCTCTGATATAAGAGGGTTTACTTCCATGAGTGAAAAACTCTCTGCAGACGAGGTATCAGTGATTTTAAACGAATATTTTACGGAGATGGAACCTATTGTAACAAAGCACCACGGAGTAATAAATAAGTTTATCGGTGATGCGGTAATGGTTATATTCGGCGAACCGATTCAAGATAAACATCATCCTGTGAACGCAATTAAATGTGCTTATGAAATGCTTCAAAAAGTTGATGAACTTCAGAAAAAATGGTTAAGTGAAGGTAAGCCGAAAATAGAAATCGGTATCGGTATTAATACAGGTGACGTATTTGTCGGAAATATCGGTTCCGAAAAGAGAATGGAATATACGGTTATTGGTGATACCGTAAACCTTGCAAGCAGAATCGAAAGTTATAACAAGGTTTATAAAACGAACTTTTTGATAAGCAGCTCTACTTATGCATGCGTCAAAAATATTGTTGATGTTATAAAAATATCTAACGTAACAATCAGGGGTAAGTCCAAGAAAATGGACTTGTATGAGGTTATCAGTTTAATTGGATAGTACGATTGAACAAATAAAAAAAGCCATCGAAATAGAGGCTAAGTATAAATATATAGATATCCGCGGAAAAACAAAAAGTTTTTCTGCATTTATAAGAGGCGAGATTAGGAAATTTATCAAAACTTCCTCAATTCCTGAGCGCTGGAAATTTGTTCTTTCTCATTTTGAACAGTATTCAATGGATACTATGCCGAATAGAAAAAAATCTATCGAATACCTGATAAATGCAATAAAGTCAGAGCTTTTGCAGAAAGAAGAAGATAAAAAACAAGCAAATGCGAAACTCAATCCGTTTTCTTCCGTTACCTATGTTAAAGGAGTCGGTCCAAAAGTAGCTGCAATCTTAAACAAACTCGGGATTTTTACGGCTAGTGATTTGTTATTTTATTTACCTAGAAAACATATTGATTACTCAAAAAGAACACTCATAAGAAATCTGCAAGAGGGTGATGATACAACCGTTTTCGGGTATATCAAAGCGGTTGAAGCGTTTACTACTCCTAAAGGGCTTGGAGTTGTAAAAGTTAAAATACAGGATGAAACAGGCAGTTTTATACTAAATTTCTTTTCCGCAAAGAGCAGTAAATATACTCTTGAAAGAACAAAATCCCAGTTTCCGAAAGGTGCAGGAATTATTGTTTCCGGAACGGTAAAGATTAATAAATACGATTATTCAAAGACTCTTGATAACATCAGTTATTCAATTATGTCTGAAGATTTTTTGACCAAAACGAACCTTAATATTGGTCGAATTGTACCTATTTATCCGCTTTGCGAAAATCTGAACGTAAAGACTCTCAGAAAGGCAATTTATAACGCAATCCAATTATACAAAGATACTATAGTAAACGTTGTACCCGATTATTTGCGGGAAAGATATGATTTGCTGGATAAAAAAGTTGCGATAGAACAGATACATTTTCCGGACAGCATGGATACTCTCCAAAAAGCACGATTTTCTTTAATATTTGAAGAATTTTTCCTTATACAATTAAAACTTGCTTTAATCCGGGAGAAGAACCGGCATGATATAAAATCTGTTCCTCTGAAAATTAAAGAGGATGGACTTGTAAACAGGTTTATTAAACAGCTTCCGTTTGAACTTACGAAGGGGCAGAAACGAGCGGTAAATGATATTTTAAGAGACATGAATTCAGAAGAACCTATGCAGCGGCTGCTTCAAGGCGATGTTGGCTCCGGTAAAACGGTTGTTGCTTGTATTATGCTGCTTGCAGCTATAGAAAACGGGTATCAAGCTGCAATTATGGCACCGACTGAAATTCTTGCACAGCAGCATTATAACAATTTTGTAAACTGGCTGACACCTATGGGGATAAGCGTAGGTCTTTTTATCGGAAGTATCGGTAAAAAACAGCGACAAACCTCCGAAGTAGGTTTAAGAAACGGGCAGATTAATATAGCAGTCGGCACACAAGCTCTTATACAGGATAATATTGAGTTTGCGAATCTCGGAGCGGTAGTAATTGATGAACAGCACAGGTTTGGTGTAAAGCAAAGGCTGACACTCCGTAAAAAAGCCAATAACCCGCAGATACTGACAATGACAGCAACTCCGATTCCCAGAACTCTTGCTATAACAATGAACGGCGATTTGGATTTGACTATTATTGATGAATTGCCGAAAGGCAGAAAGCCGATTATTACAAAGATGGGAATTCCCAAAAAACAAATTTATAATCTAATATTATCGGAAGTACATGCCGGTCATCAGGCTTATGTTGTATATCCGCTGATAGATGAGAGTGAAACTCTGGCTGCCAAAGCTGCAACTGTTGAGGCAGAAAAACTCCAAAACACGGTATTTCCTGATTTAAAAATAGGTTTATTGCACGGAAAAATGAAAAACTCAGAAAAAGATGAGGTTATGGCAAAATTCAAGAACAAAGAATACGATATTCTTGTTTCAACGACAGTTGTTGAAGTCGGGGTCGATGTTCCGAATGCAACGGTTATCGTTATTGAAAATGCCGAACGTTTCGGACTTCCTCAATTACACCAGCTAAGGGGACGTGTCGGAAGGTGCAGCCTTCAATCGTATTGTATAATCTGTACTTCTTCAAAATCACAGGAGACAAGAAACAGGCTTTCTATCATGACAGAAACAAACGACGGATTTGTAATTGCAGAAAAAGATTTACAGATAAGAGGCCCTGGAGAATTTCTCGGAGTAAGACAGAGCGGACTTCCGGATTTAATTATTTCTGATATTGTTAAAGATTCTAAAATCCTTGAGCTTGCAAGAAGTGCGGCTATTGAATTCGTGTCAGAAAAGAAAATTGACAATTATCCGCAGTTAAAAGAAACCACGACATTATCTCTTGACGGTACTCTTATGCTGGGGTGCTAAGATTCTTTTGATACTTCCTGCAGCGATTTCCAAGGCTTTTGCATTTTATCAATGGTTGGACCTATATACTTATGTATAAGAACTTTTTCTACAAAATTATCAATAGGTTTCATCATAATACCAAGTGCAATTAATCCTCCGAGAGATTTTAGTGCATTGTTCTTGAATAATTTTTTACCCTGAAGTTTTCTAATGACAGTGTATGCTGCACTTTTTTTCTGTTCTAAAGTTCCTGTTTTTGCTTCTTTTTCAAATGCTTTGTACAATTTATCAGAAACATTTTTAGGTTTATTCCCCTGAATAAGAACTTCTCTTGTATCCATAATATTATCAATTGTTGATGCAACATATTTTTGGATGTGTTCTGTTTTTGGTTTTGCTTCAAACGGTTTTTTCACAAAATCAATTATTTTTGATATCGGTGAAAACATTTTATTTCTTGTTGTTTTATGCTTATCTATTTCTGCAATATTATCCATTATATGCTGCGCGTACCTTTGTCTGTCAACCATTCCTGTTTCTAAATTAACAAACTTTTCGTGAGAACCTTTATTCATCGACTGTGTAATCATTCGGGTATATTTTTCTCTATCATTTATTGATAGTTTTGTTTTACCTTTTGAAGAAATAATGTTGGTTAGTTTTTGACCTATTTTTACAGCTGCTGTCGGGAGTATTACGCTTGCAAGCATTTGGAAAGAAAATTGTTTCCCTGCTCTTTTTTTACTCGGTTCGGTTTCTCCGTATTGGTTGTGTTTATATTTATCTCCTATGTCGGCAGCTATATATCCGATTGCCGGTATCCACAAAAGATTTGCTGCCAATCCGCTCATCGGGCGGATAATTTCTCCAAGTTCGTTAGAATAAGCAAGACCTCTTAATGGCCATTTCATATACATATCATTTTTTACTTGTTTTTCATTCTTAGAATTATTTTCAACCCGGTTATTACTTCTAAAATTCCCGGCTCTCCCCAATGGTTCATTTATTCCTAACAATTACCTAATCTCCTTACTAGTCCTTCTATTTAGATATAAACATGAACAAAAAATAATTTGTTATTTTTTTGTAAATAAATGTAACAAAATAATTAAAATTACTAAAGATGTAACAATATAATGCCGTAATCCTTAGTATAGGAACTTAGAAAAAGGAACTAGGGAAATGGGATTAGAATTCGTGTATCAAACTAAATATGAATCAACTATAGATACACTTGCATTGCGGGAAAATGTAAAAAAAATTCTACAAAATGCAGCTATTAAATCTAATGCGGCTTATGATACCTATCAACCTAGTGTTGTCGGTGAAACATTAAACACACACGAGAATGTTGAATTGAAACCAAGCCAAGAATTAAAAAGTACAATTAACTTTTTAAATTCAAAAGCTGCACTAAAACTTTTAAATCTAACGAAAAGAGATCCTCAACTTATAACACAGGAAGAATACGCTGATATTCTTGATTTTAAAGTTGATGAATCTAAAAAGAATATTTTTGCAGCATAAGCTGTAATTTTCTCATAGTCCTCTTTAAATAAAAAGCCGTTGCTATTATGCAAGGCTTTTATTTTTATAATAAGAATCTTAGATATACGTATATAGAACTTAATAATAAAGATATGAAAGTTACCAGAATACCGTATTTAAGATATTTTAAAAATTCTATCTTGTATCCTTTTGCTGCAGCAGCTTCTGTTACAATAACATTTGCGGCAGCACCTATAATTGTCATATTCCCGCCAAGGCACGCACCAAGAGCTAGGCACCACCACAATGGGAATGCATAATCTGCGCCCATCTGGCTCTGTATTGAAGAAATCATAGGAGCCATAGTTGCAGTATAAGGAATATTGTCGATGATACCTGATAAAATACCTGATCCCCATAATATAACCATTGCTAATGCTGATTCGGAACCGTGAGTTATATTTAATAACCATTTTGCCATAAGTGCAATTCCGCCTGAGGCTTCTAACGCACCAATTATTATAAATAGTCCAATGAAAAAGAATATTGTATTCCACTCAACAGATTCCAGAATTTTTGTCGGTTTTTCAAATAAAAGTAAAATACTGGCTCCTGCCATTGCGCAAACACAGGTTTGTATATGCGTAATATCGTGAGTTACAAACCCTAGAATAACCAGAAATAATACTATTAAAGAACGTATCATAAGATTTTTATCCGTAATAGTTGATGAATTATCTAAATTGGCAATTTCTGTCATTTTTTCAGGCTGTGTAACCATTTGTTTTCGATAAATAAACAACATTAATGATGTTATACATAAGAAAATTATTGCAATAATACCGGTTAATTCGTTTACGAAATCCATAAACGAAAAACCTGCAGCGGAACCTATAATAATATTCGGCGGGTCTCCTATCAATGTTGCAGTACCGCCGATATTTGATGCAACAAATTCCGTTACAAGAAAAGGGATAGGGGTTATATCAAGTTTTTCAGCAATAACAAACGTTACCGGCAGAATAAGAATAACAGTTGTAACGTTATCAAGAAAAGCGGATACAACGGCAGTAAACAGAGCTAAAGAAAAGAATATTAACTTTGGATGTCCTTTCGTTGCTTTAAGCATTTCGTTTGCAACCCAGTTAAACATTCCGCTTTTGGTTGCTATATTTACAATTATCATCATTGAGACAAGTAAGAATATTACATTAAAATCAATAAAATTGATAAAATAATGAGGGTCTAAATTTGTTCCAATCATTTTATTATGGCTTAATAAACCCATTAATAAAGTTATTGATGCTCCGACAAGTGCAACTGTGACTTTCGGAATTTTTTCTGCCGCAATAAAAATATAAGCAAATATTAAAATCCATGCAGATATTCCCATTGCATGTGTCTGAAATAGTGCAAATAAACTTTCCATAATCTTCCCTCTTCTCCAATAATATCTTAATTATAATACAAACAACTCTAGGATTTTATCCGGTTTATTAAGAAATGTAACAAATATAGCCAATATATATACTAAATAGTCAATTTTTATTTTCAAAAAAACTTTATATAAGTACAGAGTATAAAAAGAAGAAACGAACACGAGGAAAGCCCGAAAACAAAACGGGAACGAGGACTAGAGAAAACGTAAAGTTTCTTTCTACACACACTACACTTCACAGAAAATTTTCAGAGCCTAAAAGGCTCTTTTTTTTATGCAAAATTATTTTTGTATATCATCTATGTGTGTCATTAATAAATTTCTACGTTTCTGTTCAACCTCTTTTAATTGTTCATTAACATGCAACTTCTGCGCTAATAAATCATCTTTGTGCGGTGAAACTTCTTGATAATTAAAATATTGGTTTTGATTCGGATTTTGTTTATTTTTGAAAATTTTACCCCAAAAACCTTTTGGTTCTTTGATTTTGGACGGTTCACATACTTTGTTTATAAATTCTATAGGAGAAATATCCTTGAACTTACCAAATAATCTGGATGAAAACCACATAGATTTTTTTACCTGTTTTTTAGTAATATCAACAACATCCAAGATTAATATATGCTGCAGTAATCCATTTTTTGCCTTAGGCTCAAAACTTGCAATGATATCTTCTTTTTCTGCTAATGATTTTATATACGGATTTTTGCTTATTGTATTTTTTATTTCCGATGACATACCTCCGCTTGGTTTTGTCGAGAAATATAGTCCTTTCATTGAGATATTTTTGTTTCTTGAATTATATCTATTATCACAGCTTTTTAACACAATATTATCCCTTTTTATGTTGTTGTTTACTAAACCCTTTGACAACAGAATTGTACCTGATAAAACCGCCGAGTCAATGACAGGCATGAGTGTTTATATAGGACTTGTTCGTATTATGAAAGAGTCAGCAAGGCAATACTATAACATACGAATAGCTCCGGGGCTGGAGTGTGCGTAAATTCAGCTGTATTTTTGTGTTAATATCATTACATAACAAAGGAGTTTATTCAGTGGAAAACTTGAATAAAGGTGAAATTATAATCTATACAAGTGCTGACGGGGCTGTTTCGCTTGATGTTAAACTGGAACAGGACACAATCTGGCTGACACAAAAAGCCATGGCGGAACTTTTTGGTGTTAAAATCCCTGCAATAAATAAGCATATAACATAATATTTACAGAGAAGAAGAACTCCAAAAGAGTTCAACTATTTCCATTTTGGAAATAGTTCAAAAAGAAGGAAAAAGAGATGTTTCAAGAGAATTAGAATATTACAATCTCGACATGATTATTGCTGTCGGTTACAGAGTAAACTTTAAAAAAGCTACACAATTCAGAATTTGGGCAACAAATGTTTTGAGAGATTATCTGACTAAAGGTTATGCTGTTAATGAAAAACTTTTGCAATCGCAAAAAAGTAAAATAGAAGCACTCCAAACAAGTGTTAGTTTGCTTTCAAGAAGTTTGAATAATCAAATTGACACCGTTAAAAAGGCTCAAGATGTTGCAAATTTGCTTGAAAATTTTGCTAAGGGTTTAGATCTATTATACTTTAGCTTTAGCAGCAATAAGATCCTCTATAAATTTTTTTGCTTTTTCTCTATCATTGATAATTTGTATTATTTTTTGTGCACTATGAGCAGTAACAACTATAGTTTGTCTTTTTGTTACAAAGAATAACACAAAAAGAACAATTCCTATCACAATACCCCATGATAAAGCATAATCAACATAATTGTTTTGTAAATATATACCTAAAATTATAGATATAACTGCAAAAAGTAATAGGATTGGTTTAGATTGATAACCATATATTATAGAACTAATATCTTTTAAGAATATTGTTATAGAATATTCCTTACCAATTTTTGAATATGAACTATTAACATAATCTTTTGTTAATATTGTATCTTCTAGAGAAGATATAATTGAAGGATTTTGTTCCATATAAAACTCCTTAATTCTATTAAATAAATGTCGATGGCGGGACTGTCTTGGATTTGCTCCACGCTCACAGAGTTTCGCCTGAAAGCCTTGCGGCTTAGTCGGCTCAATCTGTTCGCTATC
>CALUXY010000027.1 GCA_944324855.1 Candidatus Gastranaerophilales bacterium
TGAACATAGAGCACATTCATCTTTAAAGGGGTTAACACCTATGGAGTTTGCTGTAAAATGTAACTAATTGATTGACATGTACAATTACGAGGAGGAGCAAAAATATGTAGCCGGAATTTCAACCCGTTATATTTACCCTTTCCTCTGGTATTTTTATAAAAAACTTGTTATAATATGTTTATGAATCAGAATATTAAGACTCATTTATTTTCAGAAGTAGCTGCAACCCCAAATAATCCTAACTGGGATAAATTTATAAGCCGTGCCGGTGAGTTAACAAACAAAGAATTTGATATCAGAAGTGAGTTTGAGCGGGATTATAACAGGATTATAAACTGCGCTGCATACAGCAGACTTAAACACAAAACGCAAGTATTCTTTGCAACTGATAACGACCATGTTTGTACAAGAATAGAACATGTAAATTACGTTGCATCAATATCAAAATCCATTGCTAAATATCTCGGTCTAAATGTTGAATTGGTAGAAGCAATGTCTTTAGGGCACGATTTGGGACATTCTCCGTTCGGACACCACGGAGAAAGAATTCTCAAAAAAATCATGAAGGAAGAAGGTTTTCCGGGCAGGTTCTGGCATGAGTATAATAGTTTAAGATTCATTGATGATATAGAAACCCTGCCTAATCAAGAAGGCTGGAGTGAAAACCTGAATTTAACTTATGCCGTAAGAGATGGAATCGTAAGCCACTGCGGTGAAGTTGATGAAAAATCATTAATTCCCAGAAAAGAATATATTAATCTAAGAGATGTTCAAAAAGGGCAATATATGCCTTTTACTTATGAAGGCTGTGTTGTAAAAGTATCTGATAAACTCGCATATTTAGGGCGTGATTTGCAAGATGCAGCATTATATAACTTTTTTGATAAAGAAGATTATGCAACGCTTCGACAAATTGCAGAGAATATTGTTAAAGAAAAAGTTAAACTGAAAGAAATCAATACAACTTATCTAATCCATAAATTTGTGGTTGATTTATGTGAAAATTCTACTCCGGAATCCGGATTGAATTTTTCACACGAAAATTATGAATTGATGAATCAAATTAAAAGGTTCAACTATGAAAAAATTTGTATGAATCGTCGGCTTAGACCGTTTATGGATTATGCAAATCTGGTTTTGAGAGCATTATATGACTTTTTAAAAGATTATTATTCTGATTTTAGAACCATAAGCCGGCTTGCGAAAGATGCGCCATACTATAGAACATTAATCAAAAGTTTTTGCGAATGGCTTATCAAGTATTCTAATATTGATACCCAACAACGTGTTACTAAAAAATACAAAAACAAGATAATTTATCAGATGGAAAATCCGATGGATTATAAACAGGCAATTATTGATTTTATTTCAAGTATGACTGATAAGTTTGCAATAAAAGTATATGGAGAATTAATATCACTATAAAAAAACTGACCTTCAGGTCAGTTTTTTTGTTATGCAATCTCTGCTGTTTCTTTTGCTGGTTCCGCTTCTTTTTTATTCTTTTCTTTTTTAGGGAGCGGTATAAGTTCTGCGTGGTCTACTTTGTTATTACGTGTTTCAACCATCTCTTTGGTAATAATGAATTTATCAATATCATTTTTAGATGGAATATCATACATAATATCAAGCATTAATTCTTCTACAATAGAGCGCAGAGCTCTTGCGCCTGTTTTACGTTTGATTGCTTCTTTTGCAATTAATTCTATTGCATCCGGTTCAAATTCTAAATCAACACCGTCCATTTTCAGAAGACATTGATACTGTTTAAGAATAGCATTCTTAGGTTCTGTCAATATCATTTTCAATGTGTCTTCATCCAATGCATCAAGTACTGCATAGATTGGTATACGACCGATGAATTCCGGTATCAAACCGAATTTCAGCAAGTCTTCCGGCTGCAATTTCTTAAGCATTCTTGCAGCTTCTTGTTCTTTCTCAGCTCTTGTTCCCGCACCTTTTGCTCCAAATCCGATTGTTGAGCCGTCTTTTACACGTCTGCTTACAATTTTATCCAAATCAACAAAAGCACCGCCCACAATGAATAAAATGTTGCTGGTATCAATTTGGATGAATTCCTGATGAGGATGTTTTCTCCCGCCTTGCGGTGGAACATTTGCAACAGTACCTTCTATCATTTTCAATAATGCCTGTTGAACACCTTCACCTGAAACATCTCTTGTAATAGATGTGTTTTCTGATTTTCTGGCAATCTTATCGATTTCGTCGATGTAAATAATCCCTCTTTCTGCTTTTACAGAATCAAAATCAGCATTTTGATATAGACGAAGAAGAATATTTTCTACGTCATCACCAACATAACCTGCTTCGGTTAATGTTGTTGCATCAGCAACGGCAAAAGGAACATCTAAGTATTTTGCCAGAGTTTGCGCTAACAAAGTTTTACCTGAACCTGTAGGACCTACAAGTAATATATTTGACTTTTGAATCTCTACGTCAGATTTATCTTTGTTGTGTTCTAATCTCTTATAATGGTTATATACAGCAACAGAGAGAACTTTTTTAGCATCATCCTGACCTACAATATGTTCGTCTAGATAAGCCTTAATTTCATGCGGTTTTGGTACAGATTTTAATTCTTCTTCAATAGAACGTTCTCCTGCTTCAGCATCTTTTTCTTTGTTTTCAAAAAATTCTTCATCAAGAATTTCGTTACAAAGTTCAACGCATTCGTCACAGATATAAACTTCAGGACCGGCTATTAATTTTTTTACCTGATCCTGTGTTTTTCCACAGAATGAACATTTTAATCTGCTATCGCTCGACATAGTTTTCTCCTATTGTACGTCTTTAGTAATAACTTTATCAATCATACCATACTCAAGAGCTTCTTCAGGAGTCATAATATAATCTCTATCTGTATCTTTTTCGATTTTGCTTAATGCTTGACCGGTATTTGATGCCAAAATTTCATTTAATGATTTTTTGATTCTGATAATTTCTGCAGCTTGAATTTCAATATCGGTAGCTTGACCTTGAGCACCGCCTAAAGGTTGGTGAATCAATACTCTTGAATGAGGTAATGCCATTCTCTTTCCTTTTGCACCTGATGAAAGTAAGAATGCACCCATTGATGCAGCCTGACCTAAACAAATTGTACATACATCTGCTCTGATATGCTGCATGGTATCATAAATTGCAAAACCTGCAGTTACGCTGCCACCAGGGCTGTTGATGTATAACATAATATCTTTTTCAGGATTTTCACTGTCTAATAATAACATCTGTGCAACAATCAAGTTTGCAACCATATCATCTACTGGCGTTCCCAAAAAGATGATTCTTTCTCTTAATAATCTTGAAAAGATATCAAAAGAACGTTCGCCTCTGCTTGATTGTTCAATTACTACCGGTACAAAACTCATAGTACTTTCCTTTCTTCTTATATATTATACATCTATTTTTTTGCTTTAACAAAATTAACTTTGTTATTGTCTGATAAGAACTTCATAACTTTTTCATTCAATACTTGTTGTGACAAGCTGTTTAGCATACCAGGATTTTTAAACATGTATTTGGTAAATGTTTCTCTGTCCATCTGGTACATGCCTGCCAGTGTTTCCATTTTTTCGTCAAAGTCTGCAGGTTCTACTTTTAAATTTTCTAAAGATGCAATCTTGTCAATTACTAATGAGTTTTTGATTCTAAATTTAGCATCTTCTCTGATTTTTTCCATTATATTGTCAAGCCCTTGTGTTTCTACAGCTTGTTCCCAGGTGAATCCTTGTGCTGTAAGTTTTTGCTTGTATTCTTCCAACAATGAATTTGATTCTCTTTCTATCATGGAATCACTGATTTCAACTTCTGCATTTTCAATTACTTTTTCGAAAATTACTTTGTCTGCATTTTGTTTATTTGTTGTTTCTTCTTGTTTTTCTAAGTAATTTTTGATATCAGCTTTCAAGTCGTCAACTGTTTTAAACGGACCAACCTTTTGAGCAAATTCATCGTTCAATTCAGGTAAAACTTTTGTCTTGATTTCGTTAATCTTACATTTGAATGTTGCTGGCTGACCTGCTAATTTCTTCTCATGGTAAGTTTCAGGGAACGTTACATTGATTTCAAATTCTTCACCGAGTTTTCTGTCAACTAACTGTTCCGCAAAACCAGGGATAAAACTAGAGTGCGCCAAATCTAATGTATAATTTTTTGCATCTCCGTGTTCAATCTTTTCTCCGTTAGAATATCCGTCAAAATCAAATACTATTATATCATCTGATTTTGTCGGTCTGTCTACAACAAGTTCAAGTTTTGCAGACTGCATTAAAAGGTTTTCTAACGATTTGTCAAACGCATCTTTTTCTTGTTTAAATTCTTCAACGTCAACAGTCATATCTTTATACGTTTCTAATTTAACTTCCGGTCTTAATTCTATCTTTGCAGACAGTTTAATATCCTTGCCTACTTCAAACTCATATTTTTCAACTGTAGGCTGAGAGATTACGTCCAGTTTGTTTTCGCTTATGACGTTTCTGAATACTTCAGGTAATAATATTTCTAATGCTTCATTCTTGATTCTGTCAACACCAACGTTTCTCTCTATAATATTTCTTGGTGCTTTACCTTTTCTGAATCCAGGTATATTCACATAGTTTGCATATCTTTTTACTGCTTTGTTATAAGCATCTACTCCATCTTTTGCCGGTATTTCTATTTCGACTTTTGCTATATTGTTTGATTCCTTTTCTAAATCTACTTTCATTTTCGTTCCCTTATTGTCTATATATTTAACCATTCTAAGATTAGCGCAAACAAACTTTTAGTGCAAGTAGTGCTACGCACGTAGACATGTTACGACTAACTTCCGGTTTGACTTGTTACTACAAGCCTGAACTGTTAATACAAAATCTCACCGTCAAACCATTCTGTTCATTTGGTTTGTATTACGCACGTAGACATGTTACGTGGGAAGTCCGGTTTGGTTTATAACAAGTGAATAGGTGATTAGGTGAATATTTGTCAAAAAATAAGAAGCCTGATAAGGCCTCCTAGTGGTAAAAAATATAATAATTCTTATTTTAACTTGCTATACACATCATCTGTAACAGGTTCCAGCCATTCATTTGAGGTATCAATCCCATCAAGTTCGACTGCCAGATGTGAAAACCATGAATCCGGAGCCGCACCGTGCCAGTGTTTAACATTTGCCGGAATATTTATTACATCCCCCGGTTTCATTTCAATCGGGTCTTTCCCCCATTCCTGATAATATCCCCTGCCGTCTATTGCAATCAACATCTGTCCGCCGCCGGATTTTGCGTTATGGATATGCCAGTTATTTCTGCATTTAGGTTCAAACGTAACGTTATATATTTTGACTTGTTCCGTTGAAACCGGTGCTAAATAACTTTGTCCCGTAAAATATCTTGCATAAGCGTTATTTGCCTCTCCAATCGGGAACATTATAGTTTTTGCGTAAGCCTCTTTTTCTGTCATTGCTGGTTCATTATCATTCCAAACTTCTTTTGCCAAATTGAACACCGCCCACGCCTTTGGCCAGCCTGCATAAAAAGCATTATGTGTAATTATTGCTGCAATTTCAGATTTTGTAACTCCATTGTTTTTTGCAGTTTGAAGATGGTATTTCAAAGAGGAATCAACCAGCCCCTGTGACATTAATGAAACTACTGTTATGATACTTCTTGTTTTTAAATCTATATCTTGATTGTTCCAGTTTTCGCCAAATAAAACATCATCATTAAAATGTGCAAATTCCGGTGCAAAATCCCCGAGCTGCACTCTTCCTGCTGTTTGTGTAATTTTTTTCATAGTAACCCCTTTCTTTATTTATTCTAAAACTTGATAGTAACTATCAGTCAAGGGGAAGGGGTAAATGTATTGGGTTGAAATCTTGCTTACTCGTTTAATTGGTGATTTGTGACGTGTGACTAGTGCAAAGTTATTGGAAATGCGGCTCGGTAGTCAAGTCGTTAGGCAGCTAGGAGTAAAATGTAAAGACTTAGCTGCTTAACTACATGACTACTCACTCCTCACCAATCACTAATCACTCAAATACCTTTTCCCTCTACTTGCCATATTGTATTTTTAGTGTATAATTTGAAAGTCGACAATTAGGGAATGGAGGTCAGCAATTTAGCTGAATAATAATTTATATGACTATACAAGAATGGTTTGATAAACGTAAAGAAGCACAAATTGAACGCAGAGAGAGAGAAGCCAGAATGGAAGCGGAAACGGTTCCGGGGCTCTGGGTAAAATGTGTTCACTGTGAAGCACAGCTTACCAAAAAAGAACTTGAAGAAAATATGATGGTATGCCCTTTGTGTCAGTACCATTTTAGGATAAATGCAACAACAAGAATTGCACAGCTTTTTGACAAAGATTCTTTTCAAGAATTAAATAAAAATATTCTGCCGACAGATCCTTTAGAATTTGTAGATTCTATTCCATACAAGGACAGACTTGAACAGGCTCACAAGAAAACTAATCTTGACGAGGCTGTAATAACAGGTATCGGAACAATCGGCGGTCATAAAGTTGCTGCAGCTATAATGGATTTTGATTTTATGGGCGGTTCAATGGGAAGTGTTGTCGGGGAAAAAGTTACCCGCATAATTGAAGAAGGTATTAAACAAAAACTTCCTGTGATTGCCGTAACTTCATCAGGCGGTGCAAGAATGCAAGAAAGTGCTTTATCTCTAATGCAGATGGCTAAAACATCTTGTGCCTTGGCTCGTTTGGATGAGGCAGGTTTATTATATATTAACGTTTTAACTGAACCGACATTCGGCGGTATTACTGCAAGTTTTGGAACACTTGGTGATATTATTATTGCGGAACAAGGTGCAAGAATAGGGTTTGCAGGCAGAAGGGTTATTGAACAAACAATTCGTCAAAAACTTCCGTCTGATTTCCAAACCGCAGAATACTTGTTGAAATACGGACAGGTTGATATGGTGGTTAAACGTTCGGAATTAAGAGATAAATTATCAAGAATATTAGAAATGCACGGAGTGTAATCAAATATGACAGTACTGGAATTTGAAAAACCTTTAGTAGAAATAGAAAACAAAATTAAAGAACTAAAAAAAATAAGTGCGGAGTCTGGCATGGACCTAGATAAAGAAATAGAAACATTTGAACAACAGGCAAATGATTATAAAAAAGAACTATATTCAAATTTGAAACCGTCACAAAAGCTTCAAATTGCAAGACATCAGGAACGTCCAAATTTTCTTGATTACACAAAACTAATCTGTGATGATTTTGTTGAAATGCACGGAGACAGAACCGGCATGGACGACAGAGCAATTATTGGCGGACTTGCAAGTATTGGCGGACATAAGGTTATGCTTATCGGTACTCAAAAGGGAAAATCAACAAAAGAAAACCTTGAATACAATTTTGGAATGCCTCAGCCGCAAGGATACAGAAAAGCATTAAGGCTTTTCTATCATGCAAATAAATTTAATATGCCGATAGTCACTCTAATTGATACCCCGGGTGCATATCCTGGTATTAGTGCAGAAGAAACAGGACAAGGTATTGCCATAGCAGTTAACTTAAAAGAAATGGCAAAATTAAATGTTCCGATTATTGCTATTATTACAGGTGAAGGCTGCAGCGGCGGTGCTTTGGGATTAGGTGTTGCAAACAAAGTTCTTATGCTTGAGCATGCTTATTATACCGTTATTTCGCCGGAAGGCTGTGCATCTATTCTCTGGCGTGATGCTGCAAGATATGCTGATGCTGCAGAGGCTCTTAAAATTACCGCAGATGATTTGATTAAATTAAATGTAATTGATGGTATTATCAAAGAACCTGTTGGCGGCGCACATACTAACTACGATGAAATGGGTGAAAATATGAAACAGACAATTCTTGAAAACTTGAATGCGTTATCAGGCATGTCGAAAGAAGAATTGCGTAATCAAAGATATGACCATTTCAGATGTTTAGGTGCTTTTAGAGAAGGTTAATTAATGGATAATACATATATCGAGTTAAAGATATCAATTAATCCGAAGATTGAGGATGAAGTATCTGCTGTTTGTTTTGAACGATTCAATTGTGAAGGAGTGGTTCTGGCAGAAGAAAAGTACAAAGATTTGGAAATGGTATCAACAACTGAAGGTACGCTGAAAGTATTTTTAACAGATGACAGTGTAAAAGATATTGATGAAATCAAGTCTGTCTTGAAAGAGGAACGTGAGTTTTTAAAATTGCAAGGTCTGTCCGATGAGGAGTTAGGCAGCTGGGAATTTTCGATTGAAGAAAAAGAGAACGAAGACTGGTCTAAAAAATGGAAAGAAAACTGGGATGTAACACATATTACCGATAATGTTGTCATAGTGCCGTCCTGGCTTGAATATACTCCAAAAGGAAAAGAAATTGTAATCTCTCTTGATCCGGGACACGCATTTGGAAC
The DNA here is from genome assembly GCA_944324855.1 of Candidatus Gastranaerophilales bacterium. Taxonomy (GTDB): domain Bacteria; phylum Cyanobacteriota; class Vampirovibrionia; order Gastranaerophilales; family Gastranaerophilaceae; genus UMGS1585. Next base: position 8,411 of record CALUXY010000027.1, read on the forward strand.
AGGAACCCATCAGACAACACAGTTATGTGTAAAGGCTATGGAGGAATATTCCGGATTTAAAACAGTTGCAGATATCGGAACAGGTTCAGGAATTCTTGCAATTGTTGCTAAAAAAATGGGCGCCGATTATGTATATGGCTGCGATAATGACCCCGATGTAATTGATGTTGCAAATGAAAATGCCCAGAAAAATAATACAGAATGTGTGTTTGAATTCAATACTGCTGATAAAATAACTAATACGTTTGATTTTGTATGCGCAAATATTCTGCACAATGTTTTGTATGAGATTATGCCTGACTTGAAGAGAATAATGAATAAAGATGGTAAAATGGTCTTATCAGGTATTTTGGATGAAAAGAAAGATGTTGTTTTAAAGGCAATTAAAGAAAACAATCTTAAGATTTTAAAAATAAATCATCAAGACCAATGGATTTCATTTGTTGTTGCAAATGCTTAATGTTTTACAAAGCATAAATTTTATATTTTAAATCAGCTCGTGAACTAAAACAAAAAACAATTCATTATTTTCTTTTGCTATTTAAAAGGAGAATCAAAATTTTGAAATTCTCCTTTTAGGTGTAATGTATAAGGTTCCATATTTAAAATTCGTTTGATTAATTAAGCAACTAATCCTTGTCTTACTGCTTTTACAGCCGCTTGTACTCTGCCATTTGCGTTAAGTTTAACAAATATTGAACATAAATGTGCTTTTACAGTATGTATACTAACCATAGTTCTTTCTGCAATTTCTCTATTATTTAATCCTTCTGCCAGTAATTTTAATACTTCCAATTCTCGTTCAGTTAATTCCATTGATGTCCCTCTGTAGAATGTATTTAATACACTTATTATACGAATCATTTAGCAAGTTGACTATTAACCGGTTGACTATTTTTTATTTTTTTACAAAAAAATCTCATTCATATGAATGGTTGATTATCAAAAAAAAATAATTAATATAATAATGTAGGTTAATAAAAAATATATAGGAGCCCCAAAATGTCGAGTTATTTAAACGGCACATCTCTTTTAACAGGGATACAAGCAGGAATGTCAAATTCTTATGCTATATTATCTAATTTATATGAAGACGGAGTTACCCAGCAAAACTTAGTTTCTGCAATGGGTAATACAAATCTTTTGATGTCAACTGGCGGAATGGGTGCAACATTTGCATCATATCTAAGTCAAAACTTTGGTACAATTGATAAAAATGCTGACGGAGTTATAAGTTCTGATGAGATACAAACAATAATGGGTCAAATGAGTGCTCAGGGGCTTACCAGACAACAAATTATGCAATTAGGCAGCATGAGCGGAATTTCTGCAGATATGCAAGGAACAATCCTTGATCATTTTACAGAAATAGATACCAATCATGATGGGAAAGTAAGTGCCGGAGAAATTCAGGCTTATAATTTAACATCAAAAATGGAACAAAGAAAAGTTGATGATGAAAATACTATGATTAAAAATACATCAATTTTTTATGGCGATGAAGATAAAGAATTTTCAGGCAGTCTTTTGTCATACAAATGGCTTAAAGACGATAATGACTAAGGAAGGATTAGTGTAATTTATTGGGAAAATAGTACTCCGGAGATTGTTTAAATATCCGGAGTTTTAATTATATATAGAAAACTTTTGCAAAAAAAAGATTAATATGTTATTATATTTGCGTTACAAGTATTACAATTTAGTATAAAGGAGACCAAGCCATAGGAAACGAAGATAACAGATACGGAAACCGCGGAACGAGAGATAAAGATAAGGTTTTGATGAATGAAAGAATCCGTGCAAAGGAAGTAAGATTAATTGATGAAAATGGAGATAATCACGGAGTTGTATTAACCTCAAAAGCGTTAGCTATGGCAGAAGAAGCAAATTTGGATTTGGTTGTGGTAAGTCCAAATCAGGCACCTCCTGTTGCCAAAATACTAGATTACGGGAAATACAAATACGAACTTGAAAAAAGAGCCAAAGAGGCAAAGAAAAAACAACATACTGTTGATATAAAAGAAGTAAAAGTCAGATACAAAATTGATACACATGATTATCAAGTAAGAATTAAAAACATAAATAAATTTATTGCTCAAGGTAATAAAGTAAAAATAGTCGTTATGCTTAGAGGACGTGAAATGCAGCATTCAAGACTTGCGATGGATTTGGCTAACAAATTCATGGAAGATTTGAAAGGTGATACTATAACTGTTGAAAAACCGCCGAAATTAGAAGGTCGTAACGTTACATTATTCCTCGCTCCTGCATAAGTTTTAAAAATTATTGACTATTTTTTTTTAGCAGATAATAATAGATAAGTAAACTTTGAGCCGAAATGTTTGGGCTTTGAGTATTGGGTTGAGAGTTTTATTTATGATTGACCCAAACTGACAAATTAATAAGATATGCCGCAATAGCTCCCGGAGGAGCGAAAGCGACGGGGTTAGATATGTAGAGCTTGCTCTGCCAACTGACCCGAAATGACAAGTTAATAATTATATGCCGCAATAGCTCAGTTGGTAGAGCAAGGGACTGAAAATCCCTGTGTCCTTGGTTCAATTCCGAGTTGCGGCACCATTTTAAAAGACAGGCTGTGCCTGTCTTTTCTAGTATTTAGTAAAAATAAATATTTATAAAAATATTGTATTTTTGAGCATTTGTCGTAGATTTGTCGGAATGAAAAATAAATATCCCCCCCTGTTTTATAATTCATAATTTTATACAAATATAATATCTTACTTAGAAAAGTATTATACTATATAAAATTAAATATATTTGTATTTAATTTTATATACTTATACTCTTAGCTATTTTTTTTTAATTAAAAAGATGTATAATAACATTAAAGATATAAATAATAAAGGAAAGTATGAAGAAAAAATTTGAATTAAAGATTGAATATAGTAAAAAAGACCCTAACCCCGAATACATATTTACTTTAATTGCCCAATTAATAGAAGATATAAAAAGTATTGATGAAATGCTTTGCGAATCATTACCCGTACGCATTGAAAACAATATTGTATTGGAAAAAGTGGAATGTGGCTCAATCAAATTAATACTTGCAAATATTCTTAAGAGTATTGATGATGAAGCTCTTGAAAATTTGAACTGGCAAAAAATTATTGGGAAATATTTAGTTGCATCAAAATATAAATTTTTAAAATATCTTGAAAAGGGTAATAAAAGTCCCAAAAGCAATCTTGAAAAATTACAAAGTGATATATTTCAAAAAGCTCAAAAATATGAAATTAGTAAAATAAAACAATATAGTATGATTCCTAAATGTAAGCTTGCAGAAAACTTAAATAAAATAAATACTACAATATCAAGCTTAGCACCAGACCAATCAATAGTATATCGAAACGGGAATCAAAAAATTAATTTAAGATATAATGATAAAATATCAAAAGACAAATTAGAAAAAGAATCAACTGAACATAAATTAAAAACCCAAAATAATCTAATTTTAAAAATAAAAAAATCAGATTTTCTTGGTGACAGTCAATGGGAATTCAAATATAACGGTCGTCCTATATATGCTAAAATTCTTGATAAAGATTGGCTTAATGCATTCCAAAATGGAGAAATAATTGTAAAACCACAAGATAGCTTAGATTGCATTGTAAATATAGAGACTTTATATAACGAATACAATAACGAAATTAGCACTACGCACGAAATTTCCAAAGTAATAAATGTCATATCAGAAGGTAGAGTTATACAAAGGCCATTAGATTTATCTTAATATATATTTTATTTATAACTTTTTACTTTTCTTCCGTGTTTGTCATAGTATGTAGTTTTTCCGGATGAGTTGGTTTTGTAGGTTCCGAGTTTGTTACCTTTATTATCATATTTAACAACATTTCCATTTGATGACCTTTTATAAACATTAGTTCTATTCCCTCTATTATCATATCTAGTGATGTTGCCATTAGAAGAACGTTTGTAAACTCCTGTCCTATTTCCTGATTTGTCATAACTATAAACAGTTTTGGCACAAACCACATTTGATAATAAAACTAAACCTAATAATAAACAGATAAACTTTTTCATAATATTCTCCTTATATGTATAACAATTTTTTTATTTTAGTTTAAAATTAATTTTTATAGAATTTATTATATTCATCATATAATGATGTCCAAAAGAGACTTAATGTATTAGTTAAACGATTTAAGCAATCTTCATTTATCTCATTTTGAATATTATTATTTTTTTTATTATTAATTAATTCATAATATTGTTTTAATCTTTGAATTTCAAACTCTAACTGATTAATAGAATTTATAAAAGAATTTGTAATTGCTGTTTTATAAAAATTTGGAAATATCCAATTTAATAACATTTCAATAGATGCATTATAATTTTCAAATAAAAATTTTAAAAATTGTATATTTTTTGTTTTTTCGTTGCTTGTAATAATCTTAAAATTATTAAACGTTTTTTCAATATCTCTAGAGTTAATATCTGTATTAATTTCGCATTTTTCTTTTGTTTTAAACTCTGTACTTAATATTAAATCTTGTATTATCTCAATCATAATATTTTTTGTTAATTCAAATTTATTTTTGTTTTGAACTTTTATATAAGAATTACAAATATCTATTATAACGATTGTAATAAAAACAGATAGTGCCCCATTAATAATCAAATCTAATAAATATAATATTTTATTATTACTTTTACTAAAATATGTTAATATCATAATAATTATAAAGATAATTAAAGAAATACAAAATTCCTTTTTCTGTTCAAATACTTCTAATAAAATATTTATAAATAATTTTAGAAATATTATTGCTTTATAATTTGCTATCTTATTTATCATTTCTTTTAATATTTTCATTACTTTTACCTTATAATTGGTATTCATTATATTCTTGTTCAGTCAGTTTAAAAGTCTTATCTACAGATAAAATTTCATCGTATGTAACTCCATAGAGTTTATAAACCATAATATCAATTTCTAATTCTATTGGCTCTAATAAATTTTGTGCTTCTTTTTCTGTAATAATATTTGCAAATTGGTCTTTTTTTATACCATATGCTTTATCAAACTTTTCTCTAAATTTTGTTAAAATTTGAGAATTAGGAACAATTATTGGTAATTGTCTTGCATCGTTTATTTGAAATGCAGATGTACTATTTATAAATTCACGTTTATAATTAAATATAAGGTATGAATTTATTAAACAAACATAATATGATGATAATATTCCTGTATCACTATAAGGAAATAATGACATAGCATTAACATCATTTACTGATGCTGGTTTAATTCTTGCCTTTTGATAATTAGAATGTTCATTTAAAGTGAAAATCCAAGTAAATCCTTCTTTAAAAAAGAAATTATATCCTTGCCATCTTGCTTTAGGGTCTGTTTTTAAAATTTTTACATTTTCTTTAGTCCAAGCGATTGCAAAAGGTGTTTCTAAATACCAGCGATTTCCATCTTTATCTCCTTTATCATAAGGAACATAAAAAGATTTATTGTTATTAATTCCATTTGTTTTTTCATCTTCTGTCAATGTCTCTACATCTACGATTTCACAATCATCAATTAATTTATAAATATAGCCCTGACCAAAAATATCTCTTCCATATTTTTCTTTTAAATCATCAAATAATTTAGCAATTTGAGATTCTGATAAAAATTGTAAATATTCTTTAGTATTCCCAATATTTTGTAATTCTTTTATTTTTTTATTTTTAATTGCCTCTTGTAATTTTTTAGGTCTAGATTCAATTACACTCTTTGCCCATTTTGAACTTTTACGGATTGCAATAAATTTACCGTTATTAGCCGTTGCAAGCCCTTGTCCCCCTTCTGTAATACAGCCTAATAAAACTAAATCTTTTTCTTTCAATTTATTCCTATATTCATTTAATGAAATTTTACATTTTTCTATATTTTTACTAGTAGATATAGATTCCCACCATTTATTGTACAAATTAGAAATTATACCATTGAACCTATTATAAAATCCCATATTTAGTTTGTTAGGAAAGAAAAATACATTATTAACAGCATTTCTATATATATCGATATTTATAGTTTCTGCTATTGGAGAATTAAAATTATTAATTGCATCTTTAAATATAAATTTATAATCAATTCCTTTTGTATTATTCTTTTCAATAATTAAAATTGCTGGTGAAACCATTGCATTTTCAAAAACATTATCTGTTTTTATCAATTCTAAAATTTTATTTGCTTGAAATAAATGTCTTAAATTAATTTTTGAATTAATAGTTAAGTATGTATCTGAAGTAATAAATGCCAATGTTCCATGTTCTTTTAATGATTTAATTGATTTAATAAAGAAATAATTATATAAATCATCTGACATCCCATATTCTTTTATATATGCTTTTTTAGCATCATCAGTAGTACCCTTATTAGAAACATATGGTGGATTCCCAATAACAATATCAAAACCACCTTTTTCATGAAATACTTCTGAAAAATAGATTTCAAAATCAAATGTTCCATCTTTGGTTAATTCTTTTATGATTGCATCTATTTCTTTTTTCAATCTTTTCTTTTCACTTTTTCTTGTTTCGTTAAAAAATTGTGGTTTTAATTCTTCTAATTGTCTAAAAAGAGTGTCATTGAATAAATTACGTTCTACACTTAAAAGTGAATTCCCACAAACTATTTTATAATCTAAATTTGGTAAAGCTTTGATATTTTCAATATTTTCTTCATCAACTACTAATGAAAGCCAAAGTCTTAGTTTTGCTATTTCTACTGCTCCGGATTCTATATCCACGCCATAGATTGAATTTTGGATTGCCTGACGTTTGTATTCATATACGGAACGTTTTTTAGTCTGCGGTAAGTAACCAGAATCAACCAAAGCTATTCTTGCTCTTACAATTTCATTCAGCATCCCGACAGGAAACGCTCCGGAACCGATTGCCGGGTCACATATTTTGATATTTGCAAGTGCATTATCAATACTCTCCGCATTCTCTTTGATTGAGGTTGACAGTATATGTTTATACTTACTGTTTTGGTTTTCTTTTTCTGTTGCGATATTTTCAAGTTGAGATATCTTATCCGAATGATGAATAAAATCAGATAAATCCTGTTTGGTTAAATAGTTAGAATCAGTATCTTCACTTGCATTAAGTTCTGTTACAAGGTAATTTATCAGAGATTCCTGACACATGTAATGTACAATTTCTCTCGGGGTATAGAATGCACCTTTTGACTTACGGTCTTGAACCTCAAGCAGCTCTTCAAAAACTTTACCTAGCATTTCAGGGTCAACCGCAACCTCTTTTTCTAACGGTTCATCTTCTTTTACCGTAAAGTTGTATCTGTCAAAAACGTCTAAAATCCCGGTTCCGATATCTCCGTTTTTAGTTTTTACCGAATTTGAGAAGATTTCGTTTTCAAATACAATATCTGTTTCGACCCAGTCATAACCACCGATTGTTTCAAACAAACCGCCGTTTAAAAACGGGATTTTGCAATTCAGAAGATTGAATATATACCCGTCACGTTCACCGTTTGCAAGTGCATTGTAGAACAATGGTTCCAGATAATCGTTAAAGAAATTCTTTCCTTCGTTTTCCGCTCTTTCAAAAGTATGTCTTAAAAACTGTTTATCACCATGCCCCCAGTTTGCACCGACCGGAACACCAAGCCAGCCTTTCTTCTGGATAAAGTATAAGAAAACCAGTTGACCCAATAATTTTTTACAAAAATCAGATTCTTTTATTGATTTTAAAGTAAATTCATAGTTTATACGTTCATCATGTTTACGAATTTCTTTAAGGTTATCAACAAGCTGTAAAAACAGCTCTTTATAATTGGCAAAGAATTCTTTAGAGACTTTTTCTACATTAAATGCCTCTTCTATTTCTTCTACAAGCGGATAATCTTTTACCAGATAATTAACAAGTCGTGATTGTGCAGTATGGTTTGGCTCCAACTCACCGACCAGAAAAGAGTATCTTTTTGCCGGAGTAAACTCATTAATGATTTTTACCTTGCCGTTATCATCCTGTTTCAGAGCAACATCAAGTTTTACAAAAGAAAACCGCCAATCAGAAACAGATTCGTTATAAAAAGCAACAAGTGCATTATGACGGGTAACACCGCCCCGACCGCCGTTTAAATACCAGGCAATAAAATTTCTCTGAACGGTTCTTGCACGCTCCAAGGATGTTTCTGATTTGAGTTTTACCCACAAAACTTCTATTGATTCATTTTTTGAATCTTTATATTTACCGATTCTGCCGTAAGAAGTTACATACTCTCCGAAACTTTCCGGAACATAGGCATTCCCGCAAGTAAATTCTTTCGTTTCATCAATTCCGTCAAGAAGATTTATTACAAAATTTCTGTATTTCGATTTGTCAAATCCGCTGTTAAAAGTAGACTTGATTAAATCAACAGCCTGTATTTTATCCATTTAAACCTCCTATTAATAATTCAGATAGGATGATTTCTTTAGTGTTATTATCTACTTTTTTTGTATTCTTTCTAGTAATAAGGTATGTATCAGGGATATTAGCTTTGACACTTTGATATAATTTCAAACTATCTGTTTCTTTTTCTATTTCATCTTTAATTCTTTTACTTGCATCATTTGGAATAACACCTGTTTCATATAATGATAAAATTTTCTTTAAATATTCTTCTTGGGTATCAGTCAACCGACCTTCTTTTATCGCAAATTCTATGCGTAACTTTACATACTTATGATTAGATGAACCGCCGGTTTTCTTTAATTGAATATCGTCCTCTTTATTCGGTTTTAGGAATAATTTTTTGTTTATATTCAGAAGTTCATAATATTCCTTCGGCACCGGTTGTTTTTTTGTATCAGGAGTGCATTCAAAATACGGAATAGCATCATCAAATGATAATTCCTGCGACCTTTCACCATCGGTAATATAGATTTTATTTAATGCACCTTTTCTAAAAAATGTTATTAAAGAATTTTTTGGGAGATTATATATTCGTCCCGTTCTGGCTTTTTTAGGCAAGTATTTGATACGGTTAAAAAGTTCTAAATCTTTTTCTCTGATATCTTCCAGTATACTAATATATTTTAATTCTATGTTCTCTGAAACGTCATCTTCATTATAGGTATCTTTATTCGTAATTTTGTCATACAAGCGTTCACCGAACAATTTATGGTTAGTTGTTGTTTCTTCTTCCGACAAATATTTGGCATCTTCACCTAACGTTTCATGGAATGCCTGAATCTTGGCTTTAATATTATCTTCCAGCCCCAATTCACTATCCGCGGTTGAGGTAGGGAAAAAGTTATAGATATGAATTTTGTCAAACTTAGTCCCGACACGATTTACACGACCAACCCGTTGTAAAACTCTGGTCGGATTCCAAGGTAAATCGTAGTTTATAATTATATTTGAACGATGTAAATTTATACCCTCTGCCAATACATCCGTTGTAATAAGAATTCTTATATCATCAGATTGTTCTTTATTCTTAGGGTCATAATTAAGATGAATTAAATCTTTTACCGTATTCGATGTAACCGAACTATTTTTGTACCGGCATGCACTGCTTGAATAAAAAATTACGGAATCTCCATATTTAGTAACCAATGAATTGTACAAGTCCTGACCGGTTTCCATTGATTCCGTAAAAATTATCATCTTGTTTTTTGATAACAAACTATCCTGGTCTAAGTATTTTAGAAAATCTTCTTTTTTGAAATCATGCGAAACCTCTAACCAGGATTTTTTTATAAATTTTAGAATAGATAAATCAAAATTTAATTTTTCGATAAAATCATCTTTAAACTGTGATTGACGATATATTTTTGCTTTGCTGTCCTTATCCAGAAGTGATAACAAAGATTCTTCATCATCATTATCCAAGTAATCATAAACATTTATTTTCTTACTTACATATACAGTTCCATTGTTATACATATCAATGAATTGCTCATAAGACTTAATAAAGCGTTCAATAGTTTGCATAAACGCATATTTACTGCTCTCTAAACGTTTAACCAGCATCGTTTTCATAAATCCGACAAGGTTGTGTTCTTGAGTTTTTGCAAAGTCACTTAGCTTATATTCATCTTTTAAATTGTTTCCGGGCTGGTATCTTGCAAAAGTAAACTCTTTTAATTTTTTGATAGTGTCGTTAAATATATTATTTGTAAATTCATCATAGTTATAAATAATTCTGTGAGGGGTTTCCACATCAGGGAAATATAATCCCTGTTTTTCAATATCTTTTTTAAAATACTCTTTTACATCCTGTCTTGTCCTTCTTATCATTATGTATTTTAAAACCTTATTCCTTACGGTTTTAGAAACATTTTTGACTTCATCAAGGTACTCCGGAGTTCCTTTATCTAACGATTTTAATTTGCCGCGTGCATTAGCAAAAAATCCTTCTAAATTCTTCATGCCGGGAATATCACTGTCTTTTGGTGATTGGAATAATTTTATCAACGGATAAAAATCATAAATAGAATTGTTCAATGGAGTTGCAGTTATTAAAATAACCTTCTTTCCATAACATATTTGGTGCAAAAGCCTGTACTGTTCAGTTCGTTCATTCCTAAAACGGTGAGCCTCATCAACAAAAATATAATTATAATCTTCATAACCTTGTTTTTTTATTTGTTCTAATTTACCCAAAGACACTACTTTGGCACCTCGCACACCAAAATCAAAAATTGCATCTTCCCAACTCCCTATAATCGGCGGAGGAGAAATAATTAATTTCTTCCCGGGTAAATTCTGCATATACATTGCAGCAATATAAGTTTTCCCTAAACCTACTACATCGGCAATGAAACACCCGTTATACTTATCAACAATATCAGATAATGTTCTTACTGCTTCATGCTGGTATTCCAATTTCATAAAATTTTTCGGTAACTGTATATCCAAAGAATCTTTTTTAGCTAAATTCTCTTTAAAATATTCATATAAAAATTTGAGATACAACTCATAAGGAGTAATTTCATCATTCAACCAGGTTTCTTTTTCTACCGTATCTATATAAATTTGTGATAAATCAACCGCATCCTTCCAGAGTTCTTCAAATTTATATAATGCAAATTTAACATCCGAATTATTCTTGAGTTCTACATTAAATTCGTACTGGGAATTTAAACCGGATTCCGAAAAATTGCTTGAACCGGTAATTACACGCCCAAAATCCCTGTCATCTTCATGAAATCGGCTTATATAAACCTTTGCATGGATGTTATGACTCGGATATGCCTTTATTTCTAATTTCCCGGACTTTATATATTCTATAAACCTTGCTATTCCAAACTCAACATCGTAATTATCATCAGATTCATACAATTCCTGTTTTATATTCGCAGCAAACTTTTCTTTAGTATTTGTATGTGATTCAAAGTTTAAAGTTTCCTGGTGCACCGATTGAATTATATCAACAGCCTTTTTATCCGCATTTAAACCGACTAATATTCTGATTTTATCTATTGATTCAAATTCTTGATAGAGCTTGTGAAATCCGCTTGTTCTGAAATATCCGACTAATATATCAAAATATTGAACATCTTTTAATGTTCTTTTAAACCTATCTTCTAACTTCTGCCCAGGCTCATTTGTAAAAAAAGTTAAGTCATTTTGGATTAACATTTCCACCTAAACTTCTTATATCAACAAGTTTTTATAATTTTTTTAATCTAACACATTATATTTTTAATGTATCTCATTAATAAAATCATGTCAATATAATCTATCACATTATGTAAATCAAAAATCAGATTACTTAATCTATAAAGATAGAGGAGGATTTATGAGTTCATTAAAAGAAAAATTTGGTAAAAGAATTAAAGAACTTAGAAAAGCAAAAGGATTTACACAAGAAGAAATTGCTGAACTTGTAAATATAGAACCTCCAAATATTTCAAAAATCGAAAGCGGAACCATTTCCCGCAACCGGAAAACTTAGAAAAGTTCGCACATTCGTTAAATGTGTCGATAAAAGATTTATTCGATTTTGAGCATATTGATAATAAAACAATACTGTTAAATAAAATCAACGCTTTTTTAAATGAAACAGAAACAAGAGATTTAGAATTTATATACAAAATGATAACCGGCTTGGAGACTTATAAACAGGCTAAAAAAGGATAATTATTTTTTAAATCAAGCAGCTGTTTACCAATTAATTTTATTAAATAATGCAAACACCACACATAAAAGGATTATCATGCCAGAATTTAATAAAAATGATGTAATAGAAAACTATATAGATGATAATTTTTGGATAGATTTTATTGAAGATACTTGTAATCTAGACATTACAATATATTTAGATGCCCTATACAAAAATATCAAAAAAGCATTTAAATACATAAACCCTGAAATTAAAACAAGAGATATAGATTCAAAAGCTTGGGATAAAATTTATCTACATAAAAAAATTGACTATTCTCAACCAATTACATATAAATATTTTAAAGACGTAATTTGTCAAACATATACACTCGCAAATTTTATGCACCTACATATGGATTTATACAATAGCATTTCAATAATAGAAGAAATTTTTCAATTCCCTATGGCACCTATAATAACATGCGATACTAAAAAACTATTAACCAATTTAATCAGTCAAAAAAGTTATTTACCATATGATGAAACAGAAATAAATGACATATATGAAATGATAGACTTACAACACGAACTCAAAAACTCTTGGGTAACTAAACCTGAATTAAGTTATGATTATTGGTTTTGGCTAATGATTTTTGATGAAATTAATAATTGTTGTTTTAAATCCCTATATGATATAAAAAATGAATCTAATAAATTTCGATGTAAATTTATTGAAGCATTTGAAGAAATAAGTTTTGAGGATATTAATGAAGAGAAACAAAAGACAGAAAAAATTCCTCACAATAAATATTCCCCTGAAGATTTAATGAATTGGTTTAAATGCAGAAATATTTATAATGCTTGTAAATGGCAATATACAATACTTAAGCTAATAACAAATTCTATTCACCACAATGACTCCATAGAAACAATTAAAAAGAAATCTCAAAATATAAATTTTGATGAACAGGATATCAAATCCCTAAATAAATCAATAGAAAGCTTACTTTCATTGCAATCAAATAATATTAGTTTTGAAAAATATAAAAATCATGTTGAAGATAATTTTACTTCAATGTATATAATCCTATTTAAAATAAATAACTTTAAAAGTATAGAAGAAGTTAACGATTATTTTAAAAAGACATCAAAACAAAAATGCTGTCTATCATTTGTAAGAAATACATTTGAATTTCTTAATAATAAAAGTGATAAAACAATATTAAATATGATTTCAGATATGGAATACAATATTAAACATAAACCTGAAGTTATTAACAACCTATATAAAACTTTAGAAAATAAAAATAATAATGATGATAGATTTAAAAATAAAACTATTGTAGAAATTAGCCAAGAAATAATAGTAAATTTAATTACTCAATTTATGAGTTATTTACAAAATCCAAATACTGAAACATTAGATGTAATAACATCTTTATTACAAGTAATCAAAAGGGCGAGTTCTGATATAAAAAAATCCCGAGCCAAATTTTGAATAGGATTTTTCCAAAAATATAACAAGATATTTAATAATGAAACTGTTGAAAGAAATCAGCAGTTTTATTTTTTGATTTCTTTTGGCCGGTCGACTGAACGAGTAATACCTGGTCAA
>CALUXY010000028.1 GCA_944324855.1 Candidatus Gastranaerophilales bacterium
TGATGCTCCGTTTTGTTCTAAGAATTCTTTTGTTTTGTATCCCCAGCTTACACTTATACAGTCCATATTTGCGTTTTGGGCCGTTTGAATATCGACTTCAGAATCCCCTATAAATACTGAATTTTCAGCTTTTGAATCCAATTCATCCAACGCAATGTATACTGTATCCGGAGCGGGTTTTTTCTTGGTGTCTTTTTCCTGTCCTATTGCAACATCTATAAGTGTTTTAAAGTACTTTTTGCATAATGGTTTTACTGCCGCATCAAATTTATTTGATACAACCGCAAGTTTGTATCCTTTAGATTTCAATGTCGCAAGTGTTTCCAGTATATGCGGGTATGGTTTTGTATTGACATCCATGTGTTTGGCGTAATGTTCTTTAAAGATACTCAGGCATACTTCAAAATTTGGATTATTTTTTCCATCAGGTAAAGAGCGCTCGATTAGTTTTTCGACTCCGTTGCCGACATTATTTCTGACCATTTCAAGCGTTTGTTTCGGGTACTTGAAACCGTAGAGGGCATAATTCACGCTGACTTTTAAATCTTCTAAAGAATTTAAAAGTGTTCCGTCCAAATCAAAAATAATTGTATCTTTTTTGTTCATTTTGACTAATCCATTCTGACTAACGATGTAAATATTTGATATCCGTTATCTTCATCTATTTCAATAATTTTGTAGCATTTCTGGTTTAATGAAGGTGTTACTATATAATAAATTCCGTTTAGGGATACCTCATCATTTTTGTTGAAATGTCCTGCAACAACAGAAATTACATTATCATACTTGTTTATCATTTTTAGATACTCAATAGCGTTTGAAGTGTATAACAAGTCGTTATTTGTTTTATTTGCCAGCGGAAAATGCTGCAGGATAACAATTTTATTTTTCGGATAAAGTTTTATTTGGTTTTCCAGCCATTCCATTGTTTTACTGTTAAAATACCCGTTAGGCATTGTGATAAAATCTTTTGCTCCGTCTACTGCAATAAATACAATATTGTCTTTTTTAAATGTATAGTTTAATTCTTCCGGAGATTTTCTGCCAAGATATTTATGCAATTTTTTTGCATAAACTTCTTTTTCAAGATGTTTGGATTTAGAAACATCTTTATCACCGACTATTACATAAAACGGTTTGTTTAGCTTTTTTGCAGCGGAAGTAAAATCTTTCAAAAGCTCCTGATTCGCTCCTGCCGTATTATCGCCGGTAAAAACAACAAAATCAATATCGCTCATGTTATTTATATCGTTTACGGCTTGTTCAAGAATGTCTGCGGACTCGCCTTTGCCGTATAAAACATCGGTAATTTGTACAAATTTTACACTCTTTGCGTAGGCAGAACCGCATAAAAGAGTTATTATAAAAGTTAAAGTAAGTAATATTTTTTTCATCATTCTACACCTTCTCATACATATCTATTATCTTATTGATACCTGATTTGGCAATCTCAAATATTTCAAGCATTTGAGATTTTTCGTAAGGTTCACCTTCAGCTGTGGTTTGAAAATCAACTATTTTCCCGCTTTTTGTAAGAATAACATTTGAATCCACTCTGGCATGTGAATCTTCTTCATAGTCTAAATCAAGCAGGATTTCATCGTGGCAGATACCGGCAGAAATTGCAGCAATTGGCTCAATGATAGGATTTTCTGTAAGTTTTCCATCTTTAATAAGTTTTTGTATTGCTTCTCTCATTGCAATAAATCCGCCGCATATACTTGCTGTTCTGGTTCCGCCGTCGGCTTGAATTACATCAGCATCGATTGTTATTGTGATACCGGTCATTTTTTCTAAATCAACACATGCTCTGAGACTTCTGCCTATAAGGCGTTGAATCTCATGAGTTCTGCCTGAAATTTTTGTTCTCTCTCTCTGGCATCTGGTATTGGTCGATGCCGGTAGTAGTGAATATTCTGCAGTTACCCAGCCTCTTTTATCATCTTCTTCCATCCATTTTGGGCTTTTATAATCAACAGAGGCGGTTGTTATGACCTTCGTGTCGCCAAATTCTACAAGTACCGAGCCGAGTGCATGTTTGGTGAAATCTTTTGTAAATTTTATAGGTCTAAGTTCATTATTCCCTCTGTTGTCTTTTCTCATAATATCCTCTTTTCTTATTTATTTTGAGCCTTTTGGTTCATAGTCCCACATGTAAATTTGTCCGCAATAACGGCATACAGCGTGTTGGTTCATAAACTGTAAATCAGGAACAAAAGTATAGCCGTCAACAGTTATTTCAATATCACCGTTTTTGTTGTATTTATGCGTAAATTTCTTGCTGCCTTTATAATCAGCAGCAAACATAAGTTCAAATTTATCTATTGATTTACAGCTTTTACATATAAACATAGGCTTTTAGTCTTTGTATCTGCTTTTTTTACGTCTTTTTACTTCCTGATTTACTCTGTTCATAAACTTTTGGTCTGCAATTTTGACAACGTCATTATCGTTGCAGAAATTTTTATACCATAGACAAATGCATATTGTTCTTAGAGGCAGCAGCATTTGAATAGTGATTTTATATATAAGTATTGCTACAATGATACTTGCGATATTTTGCGGGTTTACCGGCGGGTGGTTAACAGCCGATAACATAAGATTCAAATTATACAGAGAAGAGGTTTGTATTCCTTCCGCAATAAAGGATGTTAAAAATCCGTTTACTTTTATCAAATTTAAAAACGTGTATATAATCTGAGGTATTATACAGTAGGTGAGTCCGCCGATGAATGTGATGAGCCAGAATAGTTTCCAGAAATTCCCCTGTACGTAGATTGAACTTTTTTTGAAACAGTCAATCGGTGATAATTGATCTTCAAATACAAATATCTGAAATACGAATGTAAAATATACAAGAAGGATTCCGCCAATCAGCCAGAATATAGGGATAGCAGTTAGGAACATAATACTGCCGTATAGAATCCATAAGCATAAGTATTTAAACCATCTTCTTGTTACAAGTTCGTTATGTGCCGGAAAATCATATACTCTGTCCGATTTTAAAAGGTTTTCTGTCATAGAGTTTACGGATGCATAAGATATCAGGTATTTCCATAATGAACTTAAATAAACTATTAATCCCGGTATAAGAACAACAAATAATATAAGGTTTTTATACAAAGGTGTGTTCAGAACCGGATAGTTGACAATAAGAGCATCAAGGTTTTGGTTGTAAAATATTATTGAATAAACAATAATTATTCCGCCTAAAACTCTCCCGAATACCGGATAAAACATGTATTGGAGAAATTTATCGGCGTTTGAAAAATAAAGTCCGATGCCTTGTAAAAATATTTCAAAAAATGTTTTAATTTTTTTTGTCACAATTATCCTTCTTATTATATAATAATAAAGCAGTAAACTTTATACAACCAATTATAAATAAAAGCAAGTAAATATGAAAGATACCGAAGATATAATTAAAACTGATTTAGAAGAAGAAAACTCTGAACAAGAAACTGTTTCGGAGGATATAGAGACTGACAATTCCTCTCAGTCAGAGGAAACCAACGGGGAAGATTTCGAAGAAGAAAAGAATGAAGAAGAAAAACCGGATATAAAAGAGGTTATAAAATCTTTCCAGCCGCTGGATTATTTTGATTATGTAAATCTTCATATTCATTCAAAGTATTCTGACGGGAAAGCGGATTTTGAAGATATTATCCGTCAGGCAAAAGAAATGGGGTACCATAAGATTGCGATTTGTGATCATAATACGGTTGAAGGTCACAAGCATTTTAAAGACGATGTTTTGATTCCTGCCGTAGAATTTGACTGCTGGTGCGGATACGTATTTTTACATCTTTTAGCGTACGGTATAGATGTAGATAACCCTGTGTTAGACGAATTTTATGCCAAAACAAAAAAAGAAACGGAAGCCGATATTGTAAGAATATTTGCAAAACGTGATATCAAAAAATTAATTAACGCTATCCATGAGGCCGGCGGAATTGCTGTTTTGGCTCATCCGGCATGCTGCTGGGCATTCAACCTCGATAAATTTGTCGGAAAACTTGTTTCTTACGGTTTGGACGGAATAGAAGTATATTATCCGTATCGCAGACATAGAGCTGTTATACGTTTTGCAACCCTAAGACAAATAAAGGATATCGCCGCAAAATATAATCTTATCGTAACCGGCGGTACGGATTGTCATACGAGAAATATTACGGCTTATTAGCAAGTGTATCTAAAAACTCTTTATTTGCGTTCAATGTATCTTTTGATGCAACAAGTGAGTATATTGGTTTATTATTAAACACATAGTTTGCAGCTTTTTGGATATCTTCTTTCGTAATACTATCAATAATATTGTATTGCTCATTCATAAAATTGATTCCATACGGATTATTCATGCTGTCACTGATTGCCTGATTACTGTTCGCTTGTCCGTATGTGTGACTTTTCAGACCGTCTTTATATCCTTTTTTTGCAACTTCCAATTCTTTATCCGTGAATTCTCCGTTTTTCATTTTATTAATCTGTCTTGTAAACCCGTTAATTGATTTTTGAACATTATCATACGTATGTTCTCCGGTATCAGGATTATCTGTTGTTGTCATTATATTACAGCTGATATACCCGTTGTTGCCGTCTTTTTCATAATCAGACCATACAGAATATGCCAGTTTTTCTTTTTCTCTTAGATTATTGAATAAGCCAGTTTCATCTCCGTTGGATAAAATGCCATTCATGAGTTTGAATGTTACATAATCTTTTATATTCCCGTTATCTTTAAAACTATAAGCCTGAGTAATATAGGCTTGAGAATGCGGAGCTTCTTTGGTTATGACTTTGCTTTTTTCCTGAGGTTTATGCAAATCATATACTTGCGGAATATTTTGTTTTACAGCAGGCATTCTGGCAAATGATGATAATACAGAATCCGTAACTGTTTTATCTCCCATTGGCGCTGATACAGCAACTGTTGCAGAACTGTTTGCCATTATTTCGTTGTACAAATTTTTAACATCATCAACAGTTATTGAATCAATATTTTGTAATATTTCCTCCGGAGTGTATCCGAAATTTGAATCAGGGTACATTGTTTTTAACAAGCCGTCTTTCGGGCTTGGTTCAACGTGTTCAAATATTTCTTTGGTAATTGTCTTTTGCTTTTCAAGAGTTGCTTCGTCAAAACCAGGACACATCAACTGTTCTTGAGTAATATTAATGAACTGTTGAAGATTCTTTGCCGGCATTTTACCTGATATTTTTATGGTTCCGTCTTGCTCAACTTTGATTGATTGTGAAAGATTATTTTGGTCTAAATAATCTCCAAATGCATCTTTATCTTTGTATAAGGTTTTGTCTTTAAGCATTCTGTTTAACAATATATCAACTCCCGGTTTTATATTGATTAATTTTTGGGGCTTGTAACAAACCTCAGCTTTTGCATTTGTATTACTTGGAGTATTATTCAATGCTATATCATAATTATTGCTTAATACAAAATGGTTAATATTTTTTGTATCAATCGGCTGTTCAGAATTATTTTGATGAATATTTCCTTTGAATGCAATATTTGAATTATTCGCATTGTTATAATTATTTTTTAAACTTTCTGCAGTCACTGATGCCGGATGAACAACGGCTATTGATGCTTTTGATGTATCAAAATATTTTTTAACTGCATTTTCAACATCTTCTTTTGTTAATGAATCCAGAATTTTATCTTCGTTCACTGTATCTGAAATACTGAAATTAAACGAACTGCTGCCAATTACATAATTGAGTCTGTCAGGATTTTCATAAATGTCCTGATGTTTTGATTTTATGGCATCTTTTAGCTGCTGCAATTCATTATCATCTTTGAGTTTAAAATTTTGCAGCTCATTGAATACGGTTTTTAAAGATTTTTCTGAATTGTTTTCTGTTGTATTGATATCAAAAGTTATACAAATACCGTCGGTCGGTACCGTACTGACTTTATTTACTCCCGGATTAATTTCTGCGTTTATTTCTTTTAGAGGTGTTGCAATTCTTGAATTTGATTTTGCGAACATCGCTGTCATCGCTAAATCTAATGCAACCTGATCCCTTTGGTTGTTATTTGCGGGGCCGTTGAACGCAATTGTTGCATCTGTTTGGATTGCTTTATCTGATACTATATCTCTCCTTACAGTTTTGGTAATAGGGGTTAGTTTTTCAAATCTTCTGTCAGGATTTGGTTTGTTTTCACCTCTGAAATGTTTTGCAACAAGATTTATCGCCTCATCAGGATTAACATCTCCGGTGATTACTGTTGTCATATTGGCAGGGTAATAGTTGTTTTTATAATAATCCGTAACTTTCTTTTTGTCTACGTTTTGGATATTATCAACTCTTCCTGCAACCAAGTCTTCTGATGTGCTTTGGATATTATACAAGTTTTTTGTTGCGATATTATTGGCTTTCCCTGCCATAAAATCGCTGTACATATTAATTTCTGAACATACAGGGCCGTGTTCTTTTTCGACCATGTTATCCGCCATTTCAAGGTTGTTCATCATTGATGCCTGCATTGCAATAGCGGTTTCTAAATCGTTTTTATCAAACTGCGGAATTCCAATCGTATAATTTGTCTCAGCCATGCCGGTTGATGCATTTGTAGAGCCTCCCATTTCTGCTACTTTTCTGAATACATCACCGATACCGAGTTTCATATACCCGTCAGTTCCGAGTGTACCGTTGAATGCCATATGTTCATTAAAATGACTTATCCCTCGTTCATCATCTTTTTCATTCATCGCACCCGTATTAACGTATGTATTTACATACGTTTTAGGACTCTTCATCGGAACAATCATAACCCTCTGACCGTTCCCGAGCTTGTAGCAGTGAATTTCCTGCCCGTTAGAAAGTTTTTCAATTCCGAGTTTTGTAAATGTCTGCGGAAGTTTTACATTATAATCTACTGCAACATTTGATGGCAGCGAAGTATTTTGAACAGGTTTATCCTGTACATTTGCCTGTTCTTGTGAAGTGTTCTTTAAAGAATTATTTATATATTGAACGTTAGAATTACTAATCCCGTTTACCATACTATTATAAAACCATATTTTAAGAAAAATTTGTTATTTTTATTAAATATTGTAACAAAATAAGAACTTTTTTTGATTTTGAGTAAATTTTACTTAAAACAAATACTTTATATATGAGTAGGTTTAATTATCGTATGAATTTTGAAGGTTTAGTAAAAAATACGTACCCCATAAATGTCGTACGTCCTTATGACTCAGGTAGGGACACGCGTATAATTCTGCCAAATCGTCCGGACAGAACCTCTTTGAACGGAACTCTGGATAAGTATTTGGACAGAAATACACTGTTGTCCATTGTTTATTCAAACCCTGAAATAACAAGGATGCTGGCAGAAAAAGGAATCCCGGTCAATGTAAATGTTGACGGATTCAAAAAACATGTTTATAACCATTCTGTTGATACAAAAAATACGGCAATTGCAATATATAACAACCTGCCGCCGAATTTAAAATCCCAAGCGGACTTGAAAGATATTGTAGATGGTGCTCTTTTACATGATATAGGGAAAGTTCTTATCCCTGAAGGGATTCTGACAAAACAAAATAAACTGTCACCTAAAGAAGAAAATATCATGCGGCTTCATTCTTCATTAAGTTACGAACTACTCAAAAATCAAGGAATAAGTGACGGCGCATTGAGTGTTATCAAGTATCATCACCAAAACCCTGCTCATTTAGGATACCCGATAATGCCTGACAATGAGAAAATGGATATTAACTCTCAAATTGTATCTATGGCAGATAAGTATTCTGCCTTAAGAGAAAAACGGAGTTATAAACGGCAAATGAGTGAAGATGAGGCCCTAAAAATCCTATCTTCAGAGTTGGATAAGGGGATAAATCCTGATATTTATAAGGCACTGGCTGCTTATGCAGCAAACGGCAGAATAAATAATCAAAATACGGCAACCCTATCTAATTACTTAGAAAGAAAAAATGCCGTACCTCAAATTAATAAGAATACGACATTTTTCGCCTAGTTTATTTTTTAATAAACGCTAGTTAGTTTTTAAGAAAAGTTTCGTAATTTCTTGCAAGTAAATGTGTTCTGACTTGGTTAATCAAATCAAGTGCAACCCCAACCATGATGATTAGAGATGTCGCTCCAATCCCTTGTATGGTTTTGATGTTTGTAACATAACTTGCAAATGACGGTACTAATGCAATAAGTCCTAACCCTAAAGCTCCGATAAATGTTGTTTTTGATAATATTTTATCCAAAGCTTCTGCGGTTGGTCTTCCCGGTTTAATCCCCGGAATAGAAGAACCGTATTTTTTTAGGTTATTAGCAATTTCCTTTGGCTGCATATTAGGAATAATAGATGCATAGAAGAATGTTAATAAAACAATCAATGCAAAATATATTACATAATATATCAAACCGTCAGGACTAAAGAACTTATTTAATGTTAGTACTATATTTTGAAGTGTTTCGTTGTGTATATTGGTCTGTCCTACAACACTCAAAACAGTTGACGGGAATAACAGTATTGCAATCGCAAAGATGATTGGCATAACCCCGCCCGGATTAAGTTTGAACGGAATAAATGTATTTACCCCGCCGTACACTTTGTTTCCGACCTGTCTTTTCGGGTTAACGATAATAACTTTTCTGACAGCTTCCTGCATAATTACAATGAAAACCATTGTAGCAAAGAATATTGCAAGAAGTAAGAATAAGCCAAACTGTAACCCCGGATCCCTTGCAACAAGCTGTGCTGTTCTTGATGCGTAAAGCGGAATCCCTGATATGATACCGACAAAGATGATTAAGGAACCGCCGTTGCCGATACCTTTTTCTGTAATCAATTCGGAAATCCACATAACAAGAATAGAACCTGCGGTAAGTGTAACCACTGATGATATATAGAACATTGTGTGGTTAACGGTTATTGCGCCCGGCAGGTGTGACATATAAGCCATAAATACCATTGCCTGAAATGCTGCTAATACAACTGTAAACAGTCTTGAATATTGAGACAGTTTCCGTCTGCCTGCTTCTCCGTCTTCTTTTTGAAGTTTTTCTAAAGAAGGGATTACAACAGACAATAGCTGCATAATGATTTGTGCGGTGATGTATGGCCCGATACCCAATGCAAAGATAGAAACCTTACCTAATGCACCGCCTGAAAACAAATCGAGGAATCCGATAATATTATTTCCGCCTGCGATTCTTGAGAAAATTTCGTTATTTATCCCAAATATCGGCAGCTGAACCCCGAATCTGAATGCGGCAATCATCAGAAAAGTAAAAATAATTTTACTTTTTAATCCTGATGCATTCCACATAGACATAAGGTCTGCTGTTGTAGGCATTTTAATATTTTGTGCCATTATACTAACTCAACCTTTCCACCTGCTGCTTCAATTTTAGATTTTGCAGAAGGTGATACGTATGCTGCTTTGATGTTAAGAGCTTTCTTAACTTCACCGTTTCCTAAAACTCTTAAAGCTTCACTTGACGGGTGAACTTTTTTAAGTTCTTTAAGAGATTCTAAAGAAACATCAGAAATATTTAATTGTTCTAATCTGCCAACGTTGATTTCAGCCCAATTTCTTCTGTTGATGATTTGGAAACCTTTCAACTTAGGTAATTGTCTGTAACCAGGCATTTGACCGCCTTCAAAACCTCTTTTAGAGCTTTGGCCTGAACGCTGCCCTTCACCGTTGTGACCGCGGGTAGATGTTTTACCCATACCTGAAGCACGACCTCTGCCTACACGTTTTTTTGTAGAAGTAGCGCCTTCAGCAGGTCTTAAATCTTCTAAAGTGATTTTATCTTTTGACATTTTTATATTCCTTCTTTCTTAAATTATTCTACTATTGATACTAAATGAGAAATTTTGTTTACCATACCCATAATTGTTGCGCTGTCTTGGTGTTCAACGATTTGGTCTTTTTTAGAGAAACCAAGAGCTGCAGCAATTTTTCTTTGAGCAGGTGAAGTACCGATTAAACTTTTAACAAGTTTTATTTTTATTTGTTTTGTCTTTGCCATTTTATTATATTCCTTATTATTTCATGTAATATTTTAATTCAAATTACCCGACTAGTTTAAAAGTTCAGACATAGTCAAGCCGCGTTTTTTAGCAACATCTGCAAACGGTGTTAGAGATTTCAATGCTGCAATAGTTGCGTTTGCTGCGTTTAGAGGTGAATTAGAACCTAATGATTTTGAAAGAATATTTTCAATACCAGCTAATTCTAATACTGAACGAACAGCACCGCCGGCAATAATACCTGTACCTTGTGATGCAGGTCTAAGCATTACTGCACCTGCCCCTGAACGAGCTTTGATAGGGTGAGGAATTGTTGTTTTGAAAATAGGAACGTTGATAAGGTTCTTTCTGCCGTCAACGATTGCTTTTTGGATAGCAATGATAACTTCTGCAGCTTTCGCACAGCCAACACCAACTTGTCCTTTTTGGTTACCTACAATAACGATAGCTCTGAAACTAAGTTTTTTACCACCTTTTACAACTTTTGTAACTCTGCTGATTTGAACAACTTGTTCTTTCCATTCAGATTCAGGTTTTTCTTCTTTAGTTTCGATTTTTTTCTTTCTTGAGCGAGTTCTTTTAGCAGGTTTTGCTTCTTCTACAGTTTCAGTTTCTTCAGCAGATTCTGCAATTTCCGCTTCTGCTGCTTCAGCTGCTTCTGCAACAGTTTCTTCACTAACAGTAACTTCTTCTGTAGCAGTTTCTTCAACAGCTGTTTCTAATTCTTTGTTTTCTTCAGTCATGTTATACCTTTCATAATTTAGAATGTGTAACTTTTAGCCTTTTATATTTTTACTAAATACGTGAAACACAGCCCGATTAAGGGCTTTCACAAAATATTTAGTTGTTAACTTTTCTGACAGAATAAATAATAACCCAAACATATTATAAATACAATAGTTCGGGTTAATTTTTTGTTACAAAGAAATTATTATTGCATAAGTTCTGCAATTTTAGCAATAGTTTTAGGGAAATGCTGCTGTAATATAACACTGCGAAGCATTATGGCATCAAAATCTTCATTTATCATACCACTCATTAATGCGTGACTTTCTGCAATGGTTTCAGGTATAGCTATACCATCCTCTTGTAGTGTAAAGTAATCAATAGATTTACCTTCCGCATCTGATGTTGCAGTCTTATACGCTTCTAATTCTTCTTGATATACTTTTGCTAAATCTGGATTATCGTGTATATTACCGGAATTAAAATCAATAGCATGACCCAATTCGTGTGCAAAAACAAACGGATTATTTTTTACTTCTGAAGACATATAAATTGTATTATTTGGAATATAAAAACAAGCATTATTTTTATCTGCTACTTTAATAGAGTCATCAAATACTATTTTAGTTTTCATTTCTTTTATTTTAAACAGGTAATCACCCGGAAGCTGTTTGTACAAATCTATTAAATTAAAATCTAACTGATTAGAGTCAAGTTCTATTGATTCTATAACATTACCGTCATTGTCTATTTTAGATACGGTTATTTTGTCATTAGAGAATTGCATATCATATTTTTGCCCGTTAAAAGAACTTGTGTAATGGTTATCATCAATTTTTCTATGTCTGCGCTCAATGTTTGCAAGAATATTTCCGTCTTTATCTTTTATTTGATAGGTCATACCGGAACCTTTAGGACCTTGTATGATTGTATGCGTTGTGACTGAACCATCCTCTGAGGTTACTGTTCTTACGGTTTTGCTCCCTTGATTTTTCGAACCGTACATTTGAACCGTACCGACAGGTTTCTTTTTCATAGCCTGATTCAAACCTCTTTCATACACATTTATTGTATATGCTCCCGGTTTATCTTTTGACGGTGTTATTACTTCAGAGCGAGTTTGTACTCCTTGGTTATCATAAAGAGTCTTTTTCAATGCAATTGGGACAGGTATTGTCATACCATAAATTGATATATTTGTATCTTTAATTTCTTCGACTAAAACGGTTCCATCTGCAAATTCTTTCCTTACACGTGTATTATCACCTTGTTTATGAGTTGTTTCACGAGCGGAGATTGTATAATTATCATTATCTTTATTAATAAATAATGTTTTTGAATCATTTGAGGTTCCGTATGTAATTTGTAATTGATTGTTTAGATAAGGATTACTAAATTTTAAATTTGTACAATATTCAGGAATCTCATCCGCAAGAGTTTTAAGTAATTCTTCATCTGTAAAGAATTCTTTATTTAGGCTATTTATACTTTTTAGAAATACATTATATTTCCTGTTATTCATAAGATTTTACAGTATATCAGGAGCATCATCATACATATAAACAATATTAGTAATCTCATCTGCTGATAATAAATTATATGTATTACCTGATTTATCTTGTATTTTTATTGATAAAAGTTTATTTTTTAAGTCAGAATTTGTATCATCATATACAAAATCGTATATATCACTAGAGTTAAATGCAAAAGTTGGGTTACCTTTAGAATCAAGTGTTTTAATATGTAATAGCTCATTCACTTTATCTGGATTTTCTTCGTAGGCACTAACCATAGTCTCGATATCATTACTATCAAATCTTGGAATATTATTTCCGTCAGAATCAATAGTTCTTTCTTTAAGCAAATCTTGAACAAGGTCAGGATTATCTTTGGATATATTTACTAATGTTTTTATATCACAACCGTTGAATCTTGGAACATTATTTCCGTTAGAATCAATAGTTCTTTCTTTAAGTAAATCTTGAACAAGGTCCGGATTATCTTTGGATGCATTTACTAATGTTTCTATATTATAACCGTTGAATCTTGGAACATCATTCCCGTTAGAATCAATCATTTTTTCTTTAAGTAAATCTTGAACGAGGTCAGGATTATCTTTGGATGCATTTACTAATCTTGCTATTTCTTCACTGTCAAATCTTGGAACATCATTTCCGTTAGAATCAATCATTCTTACTTTAAGCAACTCTTGAACAAGATCAGGATTTACTTTGGATGCCTTTACTAATTGTGTTATATCCGTACTATCGAATCTTGGAACATTGTTTCCGTTAGAATCAATCATTCTTACTTTAAGCAACTCTTGAACAAGATCAGGATTTACTTTGGATGCCTTTACTAATTGTGTTATATCCGTACTATCGAATCTTGGAACATTGTTTCCGTTAGAATCAATCATTCTTACTTTAAGCAACTCTTGAACAAGATCAGGATTTACTTTGGATACTTGTACTAATATATTTATATCAAATCCTCTGAATCTTGGAACATCATTCCCGTTAGAATCAATCATTTTTTCTTTAAGTAAATCTTGAACGAGGTCAGGATTATCTTTGGATGCATTTACTAATCTTGCTATTTCTTCACTGTCAAATCTTGGAACATCATTTCCGTTAGAATCAATCATTCTTACTTTAAGCAACTCTTGAACAAGATCAGGATTTACTTTGGATGCCTTTACTAATTGTGTTATATCCGTACTATCGAATCTTGGAACATTGTTTCCGTTAAAATCAATAGTTCTTTCTTTAAGTAAATCTTGAACAAGTTCCGGATTTTCTTTGTATGCATTTACCATTGTTTCTATTTCTTCTTGGGTAAATCTAGATTGTTCATTACCTGATAAATCTTTTATTGTTTCATTCTTTAAAAACTCCGTAAAAAATTCGTCCTCTGTTTTGATTGTTAAAGTACTATCTTCCAGGGTAATTCTTGAATGTTTAGTTTCCAAAGCTTCTTTGTTTGCTTTCAATGATAATATTACAAAAGTCAGTTCATTAGCATTTTTTGCTTTAAAAAATACTTTACCGTTTGCTATTAAGTTAAAACTGCCATCTTTCATTTTTTCAATTCTGATATCCGACAAATTAACATCCGGCAATTTTGCTCCTTTATTTATCAGACCGCCTGCAAACATCATGCTAAAATTCATTATACCGTTTTGCGCCATTGATTCTTTGAAGCTCACATCACTTGTTATACGTTCAAACAATGCATCTGCTGTCGTTTCTACCGACAATCCTGCCATACTTGAGAATTTATGAGAAGCAACTATATTACTGAATATCTGTGGATTTTTTGATAAAACTTTTGATACCAGATTTCCAAGCGGACCGGATACAAAAGTTGCAAAACTTCCGTATTTTAAACCATTCTTTAACTCTTCAAAAGCTTCTTTGCCTTTGTCTAAAGTTAACCCTTCTCTACTTGTTAATCCGCCTGCTATTGTTTCTATTGGTGCAAATGATGACGTTACCGCAGTCATTCTGCCTTTAAAAACCTGAGTTCCCAATGTTTTACCAAATATTAGCTTTGATTTTTCGCTTAATTGTAATGTAGTTGAAGTACCCATCGTTAAGTAAGTTAAAGCTAATGTTCCAACAGCCTCTGACAACATGGCATTATTTTGTTTAACTGCAATATATTGAGCAATAACTTCATTTGATGCATAATCACCCATTGCACTTTTATAACTTTTTTTTAAGTCGTCTTCTAAAGAAGTTCTGTCATAATCTTTTAGATGTTCATCCACTGCTGATTTGGATTTTTGCAATATTGATATTAATTTTTGTTTTAATTCTTCATCATTATTACATTCTGCTTTAAGAGAATTAATTATTTCTGCTGTCACTACTATATTATTTTCTCCAAATACTGGATGTAATAAGGTTTCAAGACTAATTTCGTTGCTACTGTTTTTTACTTCGTTGATTAATTGTTCAAAATATTTGCTTAAGCCAGAATGAATGTTTAATTCATCCAGTTTTTTACTACTTTCTGCGAGTTTTTTAAATTTTTGTGGATTAAAATCTACACCATAAAAATCTTTGAATATTTTTTCAAATTTTTTAGGTTTAGATGTTGAGTCTTGCAATTCTTTTAATATTTTAAGTTCTGACTGTATCGCATCTTCATTCTCAAATATAGTTACAAAATCATTTCTATCTGTAATTGAATCCCAACTTACATTTCCTAAAACATCTACCCCTTGTACGAATGCATCCCAAGAAACATATCCGATTCCATTATGATATTGAGTTAACATTTGTTGAGCTATTTGAGCTTTGCTAAAAAGTAAATTAACTGTTTGCTGGCGTATATCAGTATCATTTTGTGCATAAGATGGTGCTGTTGATTCTTCTGGAATTGTTTGTACAGTTACATTTGTTATAGGATCTTTTACATATACTGGATCCATAAATGTATCAAGATAAAACTCGTCAGTTGAACTTATACCCTGGTTAAATGTCCAGATATTACCACTTTTTAAGGCTTGTTTTTCCATTTGTGTCAATGTTTGATTTTGAAAACCTTCTGGGGTATTCATCCAGCTGGTAAAATCTTTTTCGGTTAGTTTTCCTTCTAAAAGCATTATTTGCGCAATATCATATTTTGTAAACTTTCGTCCTGTTTTACTTTCTTCTTGTTTTAATTTGCGTAAATTACTTTGAGTATAACTATCGATTAGTTGTGACACATTATTAGGCATATAAACTTTTACTCCTGTAAATATTGCCGTTTGTATTTACTACACTTACCAATTCTTACTCCTTTTTTCATAACACAATAATGATTGTGTTATAAATTTCTTAACGGCAGGGGTTTTGTATTTCTTTAATCAAAATTATTTTTTTGTTACAAAACTTAAAACCCTTATTATATTTACCCCCATAACACAATGATGATTGTGTTATGTTAGATTGGGATATCATTGTTGGGCAAGTATGCCTAACCGACAATCTAAAAAACAGTCATTGCGAGCGATAGCGCGGCAATCTGTTATTTCCAAAGATTACTTCGGGGGTAAATAGGTGTAAATGTAACGGGTTTTAACATTTTACACTTCCTCGTAATGACATCTACTCACTAATCACTATTCACTAATAACTTGAAACAGATTACTTCACTTCGTTCGTAATGACGAAAAGTCTATTCACTCCTCACTCTTCACTAACTTCGTGACTTTTTACAAATCTTTCATACAAATCAGGGCGGCGAGATTTTGTTCTCTCAATCTGTTGTTCATATCTGAATTTTTCAATTTCTGCATGGTTGCCGTTTAGTAATACTTCCGGAACTTTTAATCCCCGATACTCTCTGGGTTTTGTGTAATGCGGATATTCCAAAAGCCCGTTTGCAAAACTGTCCTCTTCTGCGGACTCTATTTTGCCTAATGTACCGTCGATTTTTCTGCTTACACTGTCAATTACACATAATGCCGGCAGTTCTCCGCCCGTTAAAACAAAATCCCCCAATGAGATTTCTTCCGGTTGAATAATATCTCTTATTCTTTCGTCAAAACCTTCATAATGACCGCATAGCATAATTAATTGGTCATATTGGCTTAATTCCTTTACTTTAGTTTCGTTTAATGGCTGCCCTTGAGGAGTTAGCATAATTGTTTTAGTATTCTCAAACTTTTCGATTGATTCGTACGCATCAACATAAGGCTGGGCCATCAAAACCATGCCGGCACCGCCGCCATAAGGCGTATCATCAACTTTTTTATGTTTATCCAGTGTAAAATCTCTCGGATTCACTGTATTTAGATAAATTACACTTGATTCTATCGCTCTTTTAATAATACTTTGTGAGCAGTAATCTATAATCATTTCAGGGAATAACGTTATAACATCAAATCTCATTCTAATAACCCCGGGATATTATCTATTTCAACAGTTTTGTTTTTAATATCAACGTTTAGTACTATTGCTTTTACAAATGGAACTAAAGAAACTTTTTTATTTGGTGTTTTGACAGATAAAAAATCGCTCTGTCCGTTATTTGAAACACCAACAATTACACCTACTTTTTCTCCTTTGGCAATCACATCCATGCCTGTAAGTTCGTCAATCAAAAACTCATCTTCATCAAGGTTTTCTCGTATGGTTTGTTCTTCTACAAACAACAGACAGCCTTTATAAACTACAATGTCATTAACGGTATCTATTCCGTCAAATTTTATAATCGCAAACTTATTATTAAACTTAATATTCTTTATTTTTAACGGGATATATTCGTTGTTATAAAGAACATAAACCATATCAAGAACATTCAAAAAATCTTGTTGATTTTTTGAATAACCGACTTTCGCATCACCTCTGACTCCGTGAAAATTAAGAATTTTTCCTACAGAAACGTATTTACTCATCGTCTTTCTTTTTAGGTTTTCTTCCGCGTTTAGGTTTTTCTTCTACAACTTCTTCCTGAGCTGTTTCTTCTTTTACGTCTTCCGCTTCAGTCTTTTTAGTTGTTTTTCGTGTCGTTTTTTTCTTCGGTTTTTCCTCAACAATTTCTTCTTGAGGAGTTTCTTCTTTTATTTCTTCCTCAGCTTTTGCCTCAGTCTGCTCTTTTGCTGCTTTTTCTGCAGCTTTTTTAGCTTTTTCTTCGGCTTTCTTTTGAGGATGTTTTGGAACCATGTAGTCTGCCGGTTTGTCCGGTCTGTCTTCGTTCCATCTATCCAAGCCCATTTGTGCACGAATTAATTTGATTGCAACGTGAACTCTCCATTCGTCAATTCTTAATTGTGCTGCAATTATCTTGTGGCAGCCGATAGGCGGAAGAGGTAATAATGGTTCATATAAACTCTTAACCGCTAACATCTGATCAGGAGATACTGCAAGTTTTCTTTTTGGATAAGGTAGTTTAGGCAGCATTAATTTTTGTCTGACTAAATTGATACCAAAAAATACTTTTCTTGGTTCAATACCTAATTTTTCTCCGATAACTTCATGTGCATCAGGGTTTGGCAGAGGAAGCATAGTTTTGTAGAATATTTCTATTTGTTCCAATTGCTCTTTACTGATTAAAAGTGGTTTAGCCGCTCTTTTTTGCGGTTTTGGACGTTTATTAGGCTGGAATCTATTCCCGCCTTGATTCGGACGTCTGTTTTGTTGAGGTCTGTTAAATCCGCCGCCTTGGTTTCTGTTATCATGCGGACGACGTTGTTGAGAACCCCTATTATTATCATACCGGTTTCTATTACCGTAATTATTTTTCGGTCTGGAATAATTATTTCTATTATCATATTGACGCTGTGGTCTATCTTCCGTTGAATATGAACTATAACTTTGCAACGGTTGTGAACTATCTTGCCCCTGCCCTGCATCTGATGAATTTTTATCAGCATACAAACAATTTGGACATATTACACGTTTGGGGTTTTTGGTTTCAAACTCAGCACCACATTTAATGCATTTATTTACATACATATTATACAAGCCTCTTAATTACGGTCAAAAAACATCTCCTTAAGTCCAGGATTACAAATTAATAATACTACTAAACATGTATAATAGCAAGTTTTAATTTAAATTTCAAGTGTTTTAGGAAATTAATCACAATTTATTAAAAAATAGCCCAACTCGGTAGTTCCAAAATAAAGACATTTTATATATTTTCAATATATTATGTTACCAACAAAAACTTATACAATTCTTGAAAAATTTTCTAAAAATGTAGTCATAACAACGCCGTTGTGTATTTTAAAAACTAATTCAATATTACAAAATTATAACAAATTATTGCAAATCATAAATAACCATCCGGATACTGAATTTTGGCTTGCAACTGCAAGGCAAAATCGTGAAATTACTGAAAAAGCGAATTTGCTCGGTATAAAAAATATTTTATCGGTACCTATTGATGAAAATATAATTCATGCTTATTTTAATAAACTTTTGCATTTGCATAAAGTTTCCGAGTTTGTTTCTGAAATTGATTTATCAAATATGAATGTCGCAGTTGTGGACGATAATGAAATGAATGTTAAGCTTTTAGCCGAGATATTAAAAGAATTAAATGTTAATGTCTATACTTTCACGGCTCCGGAGGATGTCGTGAAAATGCTTGAATCCGAAAAATTTGATCTGTTTCTTCTAGATATTCTTATGCCGAATATTTCAGGGTTTGAATTGGCAAATATGATAAAGCAAAGTAAGTTTAACTCTGCGTCTTCGATTATATTTGTGACTGCGATGTCTAATCTTGATGCCAAAATGCATGGTTATGATTTAGGAGCTTATTCTTATATAGAGAAGCCTTATAATGTGGATTTAGTAAAAACTCAAATTTATAATTTATTAAAGAAACAAGTTCAAAATACTATGTTAAATTCTCGCAAGGAAAATTTTGTTGCGATGTTGACACATGATTTAAAAAGCCCGATTAATGCAGAAATTAATGCATTGGAGCTTCTTGTGCAGAACAGATTCGGTGAAATGTCCGATTGCCAGAATGAAATTATTGGAAGTGTCTTGAACTCTGCTAAGTATATGAAACATATAACTGATCAAATATTGAGTTTCTATAAATGTAATCAAAGTTATGTAAAACTGAATAAAGAAGAAGTGATATTTGAAGAAATAGTTTCAAAATCCGTTCTATCAATGAAGTTTTTATATGAAGAAAAGAATCAGCAAATCCATATAGAGAATCAACTTGGTAAAAAGAAAGTCTTAATCGATGTAATAGAAATAAGACGTGTTATTAATAATTTAATATCAAATGCTGTTGAATATTCTCCTGAGAATTCCGTAATTAATATTACATTGTCAGAGAAAGATAATTATTTTGTGTTCAAAATAAAAGACAGCGGGTATGGTATTGATATTGAAAATTTGGATTCCGTATTTGATGAATACATGTCACTTGCAAAGAAACAAAAACGTGTCGGATTTGGCTTGGGCTTAAATATCTGTAAAACAATCGTTGAAGCTCATAATGGAAAAATCTCCATAGACAGCGAAGTCGGCAAAGGTACGACAATTAGTTTTAGTATTCCGGTATAAAACTTATCTAAATTAACAAAAATTAATAAAAATACTCTCTTATAGCAAATATTCAGAAAAAAAAATCTTTATAAAACTATAGATTAGATTTATAAAGAAAGGAATTTTTATGGGGTTAAGTAATATCGGCATGAGTCTTGCTCAAAAAACAGCTAATTGGGCTAAATCAGGAGTTTTGCATACAAAACCAATCGGGAATATTAATTTTAAAAACTTAAAATACGCTCCGGCTCTTGAAAAAGATACGGTAGAGTTTGCTCAAAAAAATCTTAAGCAAATACGTACTGATGCTGATGAAATATTGAACCAATTAAGACGTTCATACGATGCCGAATATATAGAAACAAGAACCCCTGAGATTGTTGAAAATGTTGCAAAAGGAAATATTACAACGCATGGTGAATTTGCTTATATGCAATATAAACAACTGGAAACTTTATGCAAAGAAAATCCTGAATTTATTGTTTTGCTTGGTAAAGAAAAAGGCAGTTGTTTTGATTTGCGTTGTATGATATCAAATTATGGTGATACTATAAGAGAGATTGCCAAAGAAGTACCTGTTGAGCAAATAAAACAAACATTCAAAGAAGTTGATTCGTTTAGTAAAAAATGGGAATTCGAACCAAACGTTAATCACTATATGAACATGTTAATTATGAAGAAATATAATCCGGAAACATACAAATATTTGATGACAACATCTGATATTATAATATCAGCTAGGGCTAACGTTTGGGGGAATCATGTTCCATCTGTCAGTATGTTAAAAAGTATTACTCCGGCACAAATGCACTCTATGGGCTATGATACACTACCTCCTTTTGTGAAAAATATTGGAGCATACGTTGAAGATAGTGATGCTTTTGTAAGGAATAAAGCGGCTGTTCAAGAACTGAGTAATGATTTGGCAAAATACAAGTTAAGTCAAGATGTAGAACTTTACCGCGGAGAAAAAACTGTCGGGATGTTTGACGGAATCCGTTTAGATTCTGATATGGAAAAACAAATCAGGCAGTTATTGGAAGAAAACAAAGACAGTGCAAAAAATATGAAAATTACAACTTATACCGGCAGATATAACTGTGAGCCAAGTACAAATTTATATGATTTTCTATCTTCTAAAGAACATCTAACTCTTGCAGATGCGATGCAAGCTGCAAAATACGGTGATGAAAAATTTGTAAACGAAATAATCGGCAGAATAAAAGATTCAAAAGTTGTAGATACCAGATTCAAGTCACTTTCATTCGATAAAGGTATGGCAGCCGGCTGGAGAGGTATTCATGCAGGAGATAATACAACTATTGTCCAAAATGCAACAGTAAAACAAGGAACTCAAGGCGGATTCCATTGCGGCGATAATGAACAGTTTGAGGTTATTTTGAATAATACTCCGAAAGAAATGAGTTTTCAAAATGTTGTTTATAACAAAGATACGGATACTTTTGAATTAAATTCTACTATTCAAAATTTAAATCCTTAATATTTTCAATGTCTTTTAAGCTGCCCCAATCGTTTTCATATAAGCCTTGTTTCACAAACTTATGAAAAGATGAATACTGCCAGTCGCATACATTATTCACAAGCCCGTGTTTGACAGGGTTGTAGTGAATATAGTTAATTTGATTGTTTAATTCTTCTTCATTTTTAATTGTATGTTCCCAGTAACGTCTTTGGAAAATACCTTTTTCACGTTTATTTTTATATCCGATTTTTAAATCGTCGGTTGGGCATACTTGCCCAACATTTCTTGAAAAGTAATGTTTAACAGAAGATATTATTTGTGGATAATTATTTATATTTTCAGGATGCATAATTAAATGAATATGCTCAGGTAAAACACAAATTGCAGTAATTTCAAATTTATACAATTTTTGAACATTTCTAAATGCTGTTCTTAATATTTCAATATTTTTAACAAATACAGGGTTTCTTCCATAGGATGTTATTATTATATGTACATACCCATTGGGGACAAATATTCTGCGGTAATTCATAATTCGATATTAACACAAAATTTATATTGTTGGGCAGGTATGCCCAACCAACATTTACTGGATTAATACAATTAATATATATTTACCCCCGAATCCTGGAGTTAAATTTTGAGTACAAAAAATAGGCCCGGTGAAGGACTCCGTTTGCGATTAGAAAAACGATTAAGTATCGTTTTTCGTAACGTTAATCTTAGAATAAGTTTTTTGAATCCCAAGCAAATGGAGGAAGTGAGAACCCGTTTGTTCGGGTGAAGATATTTTTGTGATTGTAAATTTAATCAAATACATTAATCCCGAACAAATT
>CALUXY010000029.1 GCA_944324855.1 Candidatus Gastranaerophilales bacterium
TGGAATATTACTATACACTCATAGAAAATGTTGCTTAGTCTAATATGTATTGAACTAGGACAAGAGGTTGACAAATAATAGAACATAGTAAATAATATATGTACAGGGGGAAGCCCTAAAGAATCGCAACTTCCTTAGAGCTTCGCTTCGTACCCTATAAACACAATAAAATGATTTGTAAAATCGCTATCATCACCGTGATGGCGATTTTCATTATCATAGTGTTCATTTTAACCACCCCCTTTCAGACCGCTTTCTTCGTTATTGCGTGTGTCTGCAGGAGTGGCAGGTACTTACCCTAAGATTATATTACTATAATCCGCTCTATTTGTCATTGTTCAATACTTATCTATTTCTCCATTTATATTATCTCTATATTTTTAGGATTCATTCTCTTGTGTCAACTTCGAAAATCGTATGTTGTGATAAATTTTTATCAATCGCAAATTTTATTTTTTTGAGTTTTATAATTAAATATAATTAACTAACGGAGCAAATAGTAATGAATCTTTTTGGGTTTAATCAATCATATAAACTGCAATCCCCGCAAACAAAAACTCAGCTAAAATTTAAAGGTAATAAATTTTATACCTTAGAAGAAGTTAATAAAGCCTCAATGGTATCACCGAACGATGTTAAAGAGGGTGTTGAAAAATTAACTAAAAAAATTAAATTTTTAAATGAAATACTTAAAGAAAATGATAAAACAAAACAACCTGTAACGGCTAAAATTGGTGATGCCCATATATTCATTGATATGGACAAAACAACAAAGGGAAAAACAAAAATAAATTTATTTGCAGATACAAAAAGACAAATATATGAACCTACTAATATACTTGACCAATTCAAAAAAATTGATAATCCTTATTATATAAGACAAAAATTAAATATAGTTATATCAAATAAAGACGGAAGAATGAGTGAAGGTTCAATAAAACCTTTAAATGGGACTTATATCCACTTTGAAAGAAATAATAAAACAGGGAAACGTGACGCAATAAGTAAATACTTTAGTTTAATTCCTAATGTAAGAGAATGTTTTGAACAAAATCAAAGAACCGAGTATTTTGGACAAGATAAAACTTCTATTACAATAAATAATATATTTTTTAAAATATTTTCTGATTTATCATTAGTAAAACCTAAAATTCGTCTAACTGAGTAAAACAACTATCAAAAAAATGAACATTTTTTTGAA
The DNA here is from genome assembly GCA_944324855.1 of Candidatus Gastranaerophilales bacterium. Taxonomy (GTDB): domain Bacteria; phylum Cyanobacteriota; class Vampirovibrionia; order Gastranaerophilales; family Gastranaerophilaceae; genus UMGS1585. The sequence continues at coordinate 1,202 of CALUXY010000029.1, forward strand.
AAATTCGTTATAATAATACAGTGAAATTTTAGTTATAGAATCAAAATAATATGAGAAATACCCACAGAAATAATCATAGAAACAACCATAGAAATTACAGAAGAAGATAAATTTCGAAATCCTCCGCATTTTGAAAAATACGGAGGATTAATTTCTAACAATAAAAGGGTAAACGAAAAAAGAATGACAAAAGTCATTCTTTTTTTGTTTACTAAAATTTTGTTTTAAGACTAAGCACGTTTTTTAGCAGTAATAGCTAATTTATGTCTGCCTTTTGCTCTACGTCTGTTTAAAACTTCTTGTCCGCCAGGGGTTGACATTCTTGCTCTGAAACCACTGACTTTTTGTCTTTTTATTTTAGTTCCTTCTAGTGTACGTCTCATTTTTCTGTTCCCTTTTTTGCTAGTTTATATTATTATGCTAATACATATTATAAGAAACAATTGGAATAGTCAACAAAAAGGTTAATTATTATGAACAAAAAAATTGGATTTATTGGCTGCGGAAAAATGGCAAGTGCTATAATCGGCGGAGTTATAGCCTCAAAATTCGCAGAAAAAAGTGATATCACAGCATCAGAAATTAATCAGGATGCTGCAAAATCTAAAAGCGAAATGTTAGGCATTGAAGTAATTTGTGACAATAATGAACTTGTAAAACGTTCGGATGTTATATTTATTGCAACAACACCTAACAATGTTGAAGAAGTTTTGAACGGAATAAAAGAAACTGTTACATCTAATAAATTGATAGTATCAATAGCTGCCGGCGTTACAACAAACTTTATTCAAAATATCCTGCCGGAATCAACCAGAGTTGTAAGAGTTATGCCAAATACTCCGGCTCTTGTTTGTGAAGGTATGAGCGGTATTGCAGGTGGAAAATGTGCAACACCTGATGATATCGAATTTGTTAAAGAAATGCTTTCAAATATCGGAAAGTGTATTGTTGTTGAAGAATCTCAAATCGATATAGTGACTGCAATTTCAGGTTCAGGACCTGCGTTTTACTACAAAGTTATAAATGAAATTGCCCGTGCAGGCGAAAAACTCGGGCTTGAGTATGAAAAGGCATTAACTTTAAGTATTCAAACAGCAATTGGTTCTGCCAAAATGCTATTAAACAGTGATAAATCTGCAGAAGATTTAATTGCGAGCGTTGCAACAAAAGGCGGATGTACAAGAGTCGGGGTTGATTATATGGATGAAGCAGATACAAAAGAATTATTCTACAATCTAATCGACAAAACCGCAAAAAAAGCAAATGCTCTGGGGAAATAGTTAATGCGTGAACTTTTGGGAAATTTATCTCAAAATAAAAATTTTCTTATGTTTATAACCTCAATAATCTATATATTAGGGTTATTTGCATATTTTAATAATCAAGCTGCCATATTTTGTGTTTGTGTATCAATTTTGGCGATATTCGGAATTATAAAAAACTATTTTCCTTTGAAAATAATTCTTTTGTGGCTTTTTATGTTTTATTTGGGATTTTTTAACGCATCATTAAGAATAAAGAATTCTGATGAACTTTTTACTCTTGCACCTCAAAAATCTGAAATTACTGGACAAATTATTTCAATTCCAAATGTTGCAAAAACAAACACCTTAAAGTTTTTCTTTAAAGTAGATAAAATAAAATACGACGGGAAAATAATCAGTGTTCCAGAAAATAAAACTCTTGTCAGTTTAAATTATAAAGACGGAATACAAAATAAACCGTTAATCGGGAACTATTATTCTATAAAGGGAAAACTAGTTAAACCGTTTGAATCGACTAACCCGTCACAATTCAGTTATGGAAGTTATTTAAGAAATTTTCAAACATATACGGTATTTTATGCAAATGAAAATGATTACCATTTAATACCGGCACAATTATCTCTTAAATGGAAACTCATTCAAGGGCTAAATAATTCCAGAATAGGGATATTGGAATCTCATGCAAAATACTTAAAGAGTCCAAACCTTGAGATATTAGGCGGTATTGTATTCGGAGATGATGCGATTGCTCCGCCGGATTATATTAAAACTACATTTATTAATTCCGGTCTATTGCATATTCTAGCTGCTTCAGGAATGAATGTTGCTTTTATTTACGGATTTTTATATTTCTTTTTAAGAAAATTACACGTACCATATAAACTTTCCGTACTTTCAGGAATTCTGGTTGTAATACTTTATTCTTTAATGACTGGACTTGGGCCTTCTGTTATAAGAGCTGCCATAATGCTGATATTTATTCTTGTTGGTAAATTAATTGACAGGGATGCTCATAGTATTTCACTATTGGCATTTGTTGCACTATTAATGCTTATTTATAACCCTGCATTTATAAATGATGTAGGATTTCAACTGTCATTTATCGTAACGTTTGGTTTACTGTTATCTACAACACCAGTGATGGAATATTTTAAATCTTTACCGGCATGGATTTCCGGTTCAATTTTTGTTCCGGTAATTGCTCAGGTTTGGGTTATTCCGATACAGATGTTTTATTTTAACAATATCAGTTTGTATTCAGTATTTGCAAATATTTTAACAGTCCCGTTTCTCTCTGTTATAAGTTTTGGCGGATTTGTAAGTTCAGTATTTGCATTATTTAAGCCGATTGCTGATTTCGTATGTCAGATATTTGATTTTGTACTAAACCCGATGCTTAATATTCTGGTCTGGATTTCAAACACGTTTGCAAATTTGCCGCATTCTTTAATCATTACAACTCATCCTTCGGTTTTTCAAATAATTCTTTATTATTTTATTTTAATGTTTTCGGTTTATATTCTAAAAAACAGATTTTCCAATAAAAATATTATAAAAATAACACTATCGTTGATTTTAGTATTATCCCTTTCAACAATAAATATTTTAAATCACAATCTTGAAATACTTGCTTTTGACGTGCAAAACGGAGATGCTTTTCTTCTTAAAACTCCGCAAAATAAGTATATAATTATTGATACTGGCAAATCCGGCTACAGGGGCGGAGCTTCAAAAGCCAAAATGATTATTCTGAAATATTTGAGAGATAGAGGTATAAAACACATAGATTCAATGATTATTACTCACTTCGATTCGGATCATGCCGGCGGAGCTGTTGATCTGATTGAGAACTTAAAAGTTGATAAGGTTTATGTTAACTCAATTTCTGATAACTCAAAACTTGCACAGCGAATTTATAAATCCGCAGGGGATAAAATTATAACGGTCGATAAGAAAACTAAAATTATTGAAGAACCAGAATTTTCAGTAGAACTAAACAGAGCACAATTTCCGCAGGCGGATGATTATGATAATGAAAATTCTATAATTTCGGTTGTAAAATATAATAAATTCTGTATGTTATTTACAGGTGATGCGGGAGTAGAAACATTTAATAAAATAAAAAACGATATTCCGTCTGATATTACAGTATTAAAAGTAGGTCACCACGGAGCAAGAGGTGTTGTTAATCCGGAGATGATTAATTATTTAAATCCTAAAATCTCATTAATTTCTGTAGGGCAAAATATTTATGGACATCCGAATCCCCTTACATTAAAGTATCTTCAAAAATCTAAAGTGTATAGAACTGACAGAGACCACGCCGTAAAAATTATTGTTAATAAAGAAAATTATAAGATTTTAACGTACGATTCAATAGTACATAAGTTTAAGTTTAATAATTCATACAAATAAAGGATGTCTTTTCTCTAAAATAATTCAATAATATGATTGGAGATAGTGTAGGAGAAAAGATGGCAGGAGAAGTTTTTTATCCTCAAACAAACGGAGAGTTATCGGATTCAATTACTCAAAATTGGACTGAGCAGGCTCTTGAATGTTATCGTTTGAACGGTGATTGTTCTTTGTGTTCTATCTCAAAAGGTCATTATTCTTTTGTCTGCCAGATGCCAAAAGTTATTGATGCTCTTAAGGCTTTATATGGTGAGCCTAAATTATAATTTTCTGGCATACATTTACCTGTTGTGCTATAATCATTACCATCAACAATTGATTACCTGCTGATGGAGTTGAGTATGAGCTTTTTAAAAAATATTTTTTCGGTGAGAAAGATTGATAACCACATAATGTGTTTATTATTCGGTGTTCAGATAAAATTTAAATATAAGACAGAATATAAATGTCCGACAGTCAAAGATTATGGACTTACAACACAAAAGAGAGAGACAAAAATAATTGCATCATTGACATCATTCCCTGGAAGAATAGATACCGTTTATAAAACAATATCAACTCTATTAACCCAGTCATTAAAACCGGATGAGGTTATTCTATGGCTTGCGGAAGAACAATTCCCGGATAAAAAACTACCCGAAAATTTAACGAATCTTGAAAAGTATGGACTTTCAATAAAATGGTGTGAAGATATTCGCTCTTATAAAAAACTTATTCCGGCTTTAAGAGAATATCCAAATGATATTATAATTACATTTGATGATGATTTATATTATGCGGAAGACACTATTGAAACTCTTTATGCTTCATATTTAAAACACCCTTCAGATATTCATTCACACAGGTGCGGTCTGGTCAAAATTAAAGGTGATAAAATCCAGGATGTTCCTATGCGTAAATTGTATTTTACAGAATTTAAACAGGCATCTTATTTAATCCGCCAAATTGGTTATGGCGGTGTATTATATCCGCCTCGTGCTCTTCATCCTGATGTATTTGACAGAAAAAAATATTCTGAACTTGTGCCAACTCATGATGATATATGGTTCTGGGTTATGGCTGTGCTTAATTATACTAAAATTCGTTCAGTAAAAGGATATGAAGAATCCGTAAATTATGTTGAAGATACACAAAAATTAGGACTTTGTAAAATAAATAAAACTACAAGCTTCGGAGGATCTGTTGATGATGCTATTGACAAATTATCTGAATTATATCCGCGTTTTATTAATATATTAGAAGAAAATGATGAATAAATTTCAATTCGAGGTGAGGATTTATGGCTAAAATAACAATTGCATACGCTCCCGATGATGGTTATATTAATATGACTATTGTATCAATGTTTAGTGCTATACAGAATAATTTGGATTCAGATATAGAATTTTTGATTCTTTATTCTGAGTTATCTGAACAAAGCAAAGAGAAGCTAAGAAATTTAGTTTCTCTCCATAAATGCTCAATACGATATATTAAAATGAATGAATCAGAGTTCAAAAGTTTTCCTATGTCTAAATGGGTTACAGTTCAAGCCTGGTTCAGGATAAAAATACCTGATTTATGTCCGGATTTAGATAGGGTACTTTATCTTGATTGTGATACGTTAGTAAACGGTTCTTTAAAAGAGCTTTTTGAAATGAATTTGGGAAATAATTATGTCGCAGCCGTAAAAGATGTTTGGGGGGTAAAAGATTATATAAAACGTCTTGATATGAAAAGTGATTCATACTTTAATTCCGGCGTTCTGTTGATGAACTGTAAACAATTTAGAAAAGACCATTTGTTTAATAAAATTAAAGAATACGCAATTGCAAATAAAAAAATAATTAAATTCTGTGATCAAGATAGTTTAAATAAAGTTATTGACGAAAGGAAAATTAACCTTCATCCAAAATATAATTTCATGGATACCTGGTGGAGAAATTATTATAACCAGTATGAAGGAGAAGATTTAATAAATTACGAAGAAGCAAAAACCGCTCCGGTAATAGTCCACTTAACAGGTCCTAAACCTGATGTAAAAGGCTGCGGCAACTCTATGTGTGAAAAATGGTGGTACTATGCACGACTTACAGATGTTTATTTAGAAGAAACCGAAAAATTTAATAATTCAAAAGATCCCAAAAAACAAATAAAAATTTTGCCGCAGATATTCAATATAAAAAATGAATACAGAAACAAAGATAAGTGGAAAGTACTAACTTTGCTTGGTTTTAAAATAAAATTCCGTAAAGAATTTAATGAAAAGGTTTTTGTTATTTTTAATACGGCATTTATTGGTGATATTCTTCTCAACAATGTACTGGTTCAGAATATAAAATATTTTTATCCTGAATCGAAAGTTGTATTTGTGGTGCAGCCTCAATTTAAAGATGTTGCAAAATATCAAAAAGGTGTTGATGATGTTGTTACCTTTGATAAGAAACATAATAACAACCTTTGGGGATTATTAAAATTTGTTCGAAATTTCCCATATAAACATATTTTTGCATCATTTGTTTTATATTCAAACGATAGAAATTTGATTCTGTCAAAACTTTTGAATGCAAAGCATATTATGACAGAACCTCATGGAATTCTAACAAAATTAATTCCGACAAAAGAAAAATTTACCAGAAATACTTATGTACATAAAAAAGATATTGCAACAGGTTTAATAGAATCATTAACAGGCAAAGCCGTATTAGACTTGCCTATAGTTTATGAAACTCCTGATTTGGAAACTGAAGTAATAAAACAGGTTAAATCTATGGATAAAGATATTATTTCAATTACCGCAACGAGTAAATATAAGCCGAAAGATATGCCAATAAATGTCGCAAAAGATTTGGTCGCTCGTATCAATAATTCCGGCTGTGTTCCTGTTATATTGGGTCAAGGTGAAGTTCAAAGAGATTTTGTTCAAGAATTAAAAAATGCCGGATGTTCAGAATTTCTGGATTTAACAGACAAAACAACAATTCCGGAACTAGCAAATATCCTTAAACTGTCAAAAGCTTTAGTTTCTGTTGATACCGGAACAATGCATTTAGGGAATGCTGTTAATACCCCAACAGTAGCAGTATTTTATTCGCATGGAAAAGAAATGTGGGCACCGCAGTCAGGGTTGTATAAATCCATTGTACTTTCCGGTAAACCGTCAGCAGAAGAAATATTCCAAGCATTAAAACAAGTGTAGATATTAAAATGAGTCTTTCCTTATTTTGGGGAAGACTCACGTTTTTCTGTTTTTCTTTAATCAACACACACGACACCTTTCAAGAGAGACTAAAAAACGTATAAATAGTGTTAGTTAAACTTCTACGAATAACCTTTGACCGACTATATTCGGTTTATTATTGTAGTATCCTGCAAAGTATCCACCTGTTACCGGTTTATTTTTGGCATAATTTGCAAAAGGGTTAGAGCCTTTTACTGTTACAAACGGATTAGCGTTTGGATTCATTGCTTCATGTGCTACATTTGTTCTAACCGGAGCTGCAACCATTGTTGTTTTTGCCGGTGCCAGCATATTTGCTAGAAAATTTACGATTCCTGCCATACATCAAACCTCTTTTATACAAACCTTTCAATTTCTTTTTAATAATTTTTTTTGCCAAGTCAAAATTATTGACGTTATTTATTTACAAAACTTTACATATCTAAATAAAATATAGTTTATTTAGAGTACTAATTTTCGCTAATTAACAATAATAATAAAATATTTTAAAAATAATATTTATTATTTAGCATTTTTGACAGTAGTGTTTTAATATTTGTAACAAAAACTAAATTTTATATTTATTTATGCCGTAATACTTCATGTGTATAAGGAGTAATTTTATATGTCTTTTGAAATAAATAAAAATAAAGGTGTAGAAAAAACAGATTATAAAACTAAAGAACAAACGGCTCAAGATGTTCAAAATAGTACAGATAAAAAGATTCAGCAATATTTTAATTCAAAAGACGATATAGTTAGTCTTGATGATTTTTCAGAGCTCCATAAAAGTTTTAAATCTTTTAACTCTGTTTTTGAAACACATAAAGGACAAAAATGGAATTCAGATATTAAGTCCGAATTTGATATGGCATTTGAAAAAGATATTATGCCGGATTTATCTCAGCCTGTTGATGCGTTAAGAGTTGAAAAACCGCAGGTTCCAGACTTACCTAATAAGAAAAAATTTGATTTAAGCAAGAAATTTAATATAAATGTAACTGCTAATACAAATATAACTACAAAGTTTGACGGAACAGTTGAAGATTTAGATAAATATCTTGCAGATACGCCCTTAAAAGGTTTAGGTAAAGACTTTATCGCTGCACAAGAAAAGTATGGTGTAAACGCTTTATTTTTAATGGGGATAGTAAAGACTGAATCCGGTTATGGTGCAGCACCTGCGAAAGGTACAAAATACAATCTTGCAGGTTTAAAACGTGCAAAAAAATATGGAGGCGGTTACCAAAAACCTAAAAGTTTTTCAGAAAGTATAGATGATTTAGGCTCGACTCTAAAACGCTTATATATAAAATCTGGTAAGATTACTCCGTCAAAAGTTCAAAAAGGCGGGTACTGTCAGGGGAATCCTGGCTGGACCAAAACTGTTGTAGAAGAATGGAATCGAATCAATAAAGAAATACAATCATATAATAATTGATTATTTTTTGTTTCCTTTGCTTCTTCTATTGACCCTATTTATTCAGTTTGATATATTTCGCTTGTCTTTTTTTATTTTCAATAGTAAAATGTAGTGGAGTTTGTCACAATAAAATGGTGTTATATTGTGACTTTCGGAACGATTAAAGGATAAAGGAGCCAGTATGACTACAGAACGAGAGTCCCATATCAATTTTAAGAAAATTGATGAGATTATGGCGTCTTATGATTATAAGAAGTCTAATCTGATAGCAATCTTACAACAGGTACAAGAGTTGTATACATATCTTCCTGAAGATGCAATGACATTTATAGGAACAAAGATAGAAGGTTTATCTCCTGCAACTGTATATGGTGTTGCAACATTTTATGCACAATTTTCATTAGAGCCGAAAGGTAAGTACAAAATCAAAGTTTGTGATGGTACAGCGTGTCACGTTAGGGGTTCAATGAGTGTATTGAATGCTGTTAAAACAAAATTAGGTCTGGGAGAAAAACGTATGACTACAGAGGATGGTTTATTTTCTCTGGAAATTGTAAGTTGTTTAGGGGCTTGCGGTCTTGCTCCTGTAGTTGTAATCAATGACAAAGTATATCCGCAAATGACCTCAGATGCTATAGGCATCATCATTGATACAATCATCAAGGAGGAAACAAAATAATGGTTACAGAATTAACAAAAGATATTTATAAAGAGCAAGAACGTGTAAAGCAAGAAATGGCTCAACAAGGTTTGAGAGTACTTGTTTGTACAGGTACAGGCTGTATAGCAAACGGTTCTTTAAAGGTTATTGATAAATTTAAGGAACTAGGTGTTAATGTTTCTGCATTAACTGATTACGACAAGATGACAATTGTTCCGACAGGGTGCCACGGTTTTTGTGAGCAAGGTGTTCTTGTTATTATTCCGGAACTTCATACAGCTTATGTAAAAGTAAAAGAAGAAGATGTGGAAGAAATTTATAACAGCCATATTGTTGGCGGAAAACCTGTAGAAAGACTTTTATATGTTGACCCGAAAACCGGTGAACACGTACACAAAAGCGAAGATATTAATTTCTATGCAAAACAGGTAAGAACAGCACTTGAAAATTGCGGTCATATTAATGCTGAGTGCTTGGATGAAGCAATTTCTGTTCATGCGTATGAAGCATTATCAAATATTTTGAAAGAAAATAATCCGGATAAAGTAATAGAAGAAGTAGAAAAATCAGGATTAAGAGGCCGCGGCGGCGGCGGATTCCCGACCGGTACAAAATGGAGATTTACAGCTGCAAACAAAGGCGGAAAATCATACGTGGTATGTAACGGTGACGAAGGTGACCCTGGTGCATTTATGGATAGAAGTGTTATGGAAGGTGATCCGCATAAACTTCTTGAAGGTATGGCAATTGCAGGTTTTGCAGTTGGTGCAGACGAGGCTTATATTTATGTAAGAGCTGAGTATCCGCTTGCCATTAAGCGTTTAAGAATTGCGATTGAACAGGCAGAAAAAGCAGGATATTTAGGTCAAAATATAATGGGTTCTGGATTCAACTTTACAATCCATATCAAAGAAGGTGCCGGAGCGTTTGTTTGCGGTGAAGAAACTGCCCTAATTGCATCAATCGAAGGCGAACGCGGTATGCCTAGACCAAAACCGCCATTCCCTGCAAATAAAGGCTTATTTGGCAGACCAACATTGATTAACAATGTTGAAACATTAGCCAATATCCCTGTTATTATGAGAAAAGGTGCTGACTGGTTTGCCCAAATGGGTACGGAAAAATCAAAAGGTACTAAAACATTCGCACTAACAGGTGAAGTTAACAATACGGGGCTTATTGAAGTTCCGATGGGAACAACATTAAGAGAAATCATATTTGATATCGGCGGCGGTATCAGAGGCGGCAAAAAATTCAAAGCTGCTCAAATCGGCGGTCCGTCAGGCGGATGTTTGACAGAAGAACATCTTGATTTACCGATGGATTATGACAGCTTAAGAAGTGTCGGGGCAATGGTTGGTTCCGGCGGACTCGTTGTAATGGCTGAAGATACTTGTATTGTTGAAGTTGCAAGATTCTTTATGAACTTTACCCAACACGAAAGCTGCGGTAAATGTGTTCCTTGCCGTGAAGGTACAAAGAATATGTTAAAAATTCTTGAAAGAATTGTTAAAGGCAACGGTACAATGGAAGATTTAGATACGTTGGAAGAACTTGCTCATGCAGTTAATGACGGTTCTTTATGCGGACTTGGTAAAACAGCGCCTAACCCTGTTTTATCTACTTTAAAATACTTTAGAGATGAATATATTGCTCATATTAGGGACAAAAAATGTCCGGCAGGTGTTTGTACAGCATTAAAAACTTACGTAATCAATCCTGATAAATGTAAGGGCTGTTCAAAATGTGCAAGAAATTGTCCTGCTCACGCAATATCCGGTGAACTTAAATCACCATTTAAGATTGATCAGGAAAAATGTATAAAATGCGGAGCTTGTATTTCTGCATGTCCATTCAAGGCAATAGAACAGATTTAAGATATGAGGAATAAAAATAATGGGTAAAATGATAATAAATGGTAAAGAGTGTGAATTTACCGATGAAGCGAATATATTAGAGGTTATAAGAAAACACGGATTCAATGTTCCGACATTCTGTTACAGACCTGATTTGAAGGATGCTTTCGGAGCGTGCAGAATGTGCGTTGTAGAAATTGAAGGCAGAGGGGTTCAATCTTCCTGTACAATGCCACCTCAAGACGGACTTGTAATCCATACAAATACTGCCAGAGTAAGAAGAATAAGAAAAACAGTTTTAGAATTACTTCTGGCAAACCATGACAGAGAATGTACAACCTGTGATAAATCAGGGAGCTGTGAACTTCAAAAATATGCAGAAGAATACGGTATCAAAAATGTTACCAAGTATATGCAAAAGAAAGAGATGCGTCCGATTGATGACTCCAGTCCTTCAATTGTTCGTGATGTAAATAAATGTATTCTCTGCGGTGCTTGCGTAAGAGCTTGTGACCAGTATCACGGGCTGCAGGTATTAGGTTTTGCAAACAGAGGTGCAAATACGGTTGTACAACCAATGGCAGGCAGAGCACTTGCAACAAGCGAATGTGTATTCTGCGGTCAATGTGTTGCGGTCTGTCCGACAGGAGCTTTAACTATAAAATCACAAGTAGATGATGTTTGGAAAGAATTAAATAACCCTGAAAAGAAAGTTGTTGCACAGTTCGCACCGTCTGTACGTGTTGCAATAGGTGAAATGTTCGGACTTGAACCGGGCGTTAATTCAACAAAGAAAATCAATGCAGCATTAAAAGCAATCGGATTTGATTTAGTATTTGATACAAACTTCTCCGCCGATTTAACTATTATGGAAGAAGCAAACGAGTTTGTAGAAAGAGTAACCAAAGGCGGAAAACTTCCGTTATTCACATCCTGCTGTCCTGCGTGGGTAAGATATTTAGAAACAGAACATCCTGAAATGCTGGAACATTTATCAAGCTGCAAGTCTCCTCAAGGTATGCTTGGGGCAATAATCAGAAAATACGTTCCTGAATATTATAAAGATATTACAGATGAAAACCTTGTAAGTGTTTCAATTATGCCTTGTACGGCTAAAAAAGCGGAGGCTATCAGAAAACAATTCAGGCGTGAAGACGGAACTTATGAAATTGATTACGTTTTGACCACTCAAGAACTTGGCAGACTGATTAAATCTGCAGGTATTGATTTCAATTCATTAGAACCTGTTGAAGCGGATTCACCGTTTGGCAGATACACAGGTGCCGGTACAATATTCGGTGTATCTGGTGGTGTTGCGGAAGCTGCAGCAAGAACAGCTTATCAAATGGTAACAGGTGAAGAATTGAAAGATGTCGTAATTTCTCCGATGAGAGGTACACATAGAGTTAAGACTGTCGAACTTGATTTAAAAGGTACAAAAGTTAAGGTTAAAATCGTAAATACGTTACGTGAAGCTGAAAAATGTATCGAAGAAATCCAATCTGGTAAAGCAGATTATCAATTACTTGAAGTAATGGCTTGTCCTGGCGGTTGTATTAACGGCGGCGGTCAGCCTCAAAGCTGTGATGATTTATCTATCAGAGAAAAACGTGCAGAAGGTCTTTATGAAGACGATGCAACCGAAGAGTTCAGAAAGTCGCATGAAAATCCTGATATCAAAGAATTGTATGCAAAACATCTTGAAAAACCGGGTTCACATATTGCACATGAACTGTTGCATACTACGTATTCGGATAAGTGGACAAAACTTTATAAAAACGTTGGTAATGAATAATAATTATACAAAGCGGGTGAAAATTTTTCACCCGCTTTTGTTAAATAAATCATATTAACTTTTTTTAATCTACAAAATGAAGAAGGTATAATGTAACTAAAGAAAAGTATACAAATAATCCTACGACATCAATTGTAGTTGCAATTACAGGCCCGGATGCAATAGCAGGGTCAACTTTAAATTTTTTCAAAACAAAAGGTGTACAAGTTCCAATAATAGTCGCAGTTGTCATATTAATAACCATCGCAAGTCCGACAATCACACCAAGTGCAACACTATGCTGCCATCTTGAAGTTACAAGAGTTACAAGTGCTCCAAAAACAACACCTATTAATAACCCAATAGCAGCTTCTCTAAATATATGGTACATTGCAGATTTTAAATTAACCTGTCCTGTTGATAAACCGCGAACCATAAGTGTGATACTTTGTGTCCCGATATTTCCACCAAGTCCAGCTAATAAAGGCATAAATATTGCAATAATTGGCAGTGCATGTAATGTTCCGTCAAAAAAGTTTGCAACATTTACGGCTATAAACTCTCCAAGTAACGTAATAAAAAGCCAGGGAGTTCTTGCTTTTACTGCATGAAGAATATTCCCTGATAAGATATCGTCTTCGTCTTCAACCATTTCGGTTGCGATACCTGAAGATGTATAAATCTCATCGGTTGTTTCTTCTTCTACAATATCTTGAGCATCATCCCAGGTAACGATTCCTTTTAATCTGTTATACAAATCCACAACTGGTAATGCATTGAATTGATATTTCATAAATTCATCTGCAATATAATCCTGCAAATCATCTACGTGCAGTTTTACAATATCACGTGTCATTATATCTACAACTTTTTGATGAACAGGTGATGTTAAAAGTTTTCTTAAAGATACAACTCCCATCAAATGGTTTTGTTTATCAACGACGTATACGTAATATAAATCCATATTATCTTTTTCTGCTTTGACTCGAATGGTATTTAGTACTCCTTCTACATCCATATCGGTAGAAACGGTTAGTACAAGGGGATTCATAATCCCACCGGCAGATTCTTCATTATACGTTAAAAGTTCTCTTACCTCAGATGAAAATTTGTGCGGAAGTTTATCAAGATAAGATTCCGTATCATCATCTTCCATATCTCCAAGTACGTCTGCAGCTTCGTCATGAGGCATTTTAGAAATTAATCGGGATGCATACTCTTCGTCAATTTCTCCCAATAACTCAACTTGAAGTTGCGGCGGCAAGTATTCAAGCAAGTCAGCTGCTTTTTCTTCGTCCAGTTGTTTAAAACAAGCAAGACGTTCTTTAGGATTCAGTTCACTAAAAATATCGGTTAAATCCGCAGCATGATATCCGTCTAAAGTTTCTTTTAACTGCTTTAGATTCTCATCATCTATTATTTCCCGCAAGCGGTCTACTATGCTTTCGATATTTATCATAATCTCATTATACACTAAACATCTTTTTGCGATATAATTATACCACTGGAAGAATATATGTGAGAGGTTATTATGTACAAAAATTTGTTACTTGATGATATAGAAACGGCAATAGGTAAAGCGATTAAAGACAAAAAATTGGGAAGTATGGAAGAATATACAAATGGTTCTTTAACAATAGAAAAACCTAAAAATCCTGATTTTGGAGATTTTGCAGTGAATGTATCATCACTTGCACGTCAGGCAAGGATTGCTCCGCCGATGATTGCAAATGCAATTGTTGAAAATCTCAAAGATAAAGATTATGAAACATCTGTTGTTGGCGGTTTTATTAATTTTAAACTCTCTAACAAAATGCTTGCAGATGTAATACAAGAAATTTTAGATAAAAAAGAAAACTATGGAAAAGGAGAAAATGTTGCTCCTGAGAAAATAATTCTTGAATACGTTTCGGCAAACCCTACAGGTCCGTTTCACATTGGACACGGCAGATGGGCAGCAATGGGAAGTGCACTTGCAAATCTTTTAAAATTCTACGGATATGATGTCTTTCAAGAATTTTATATTAATGATGCAGGTTCTCAAATTCAAAAGCTCGGACGTTCGCTTTCAATCCGTGTAAAACAAGAGTTAGGTGAAAATGTTGATTTCCCTCAAGATGAAGAAGAAAGAAAAAATTATTACGCAGGTGAATACTTAATTCCTGTTGCAAAAAAATTCCTTGAAGAAAATCAACCGACGGAAGATATAAACGTATTATCAGATTATGCAAAAAATTATATGGAAAATGTTCAAAAAGAACTCTTAGAAAAATTCCGTGTTCATTTTGACAAATTCTATTCCGAACTTGATTTGCATAAATCCGGAAAAGTTGACGTATGTTATAAAAAATTACAAGACAGCGGAAAACTTTATGAAAAAGACGGTGCAATGTGGTTTAAATCATCTGAATACGGCGATGATCAAGACAGAGTTATAAAAAAAGCAGACGGCTCAAATACTTATCTGACAGCAGATATTGCATATCATATTGATAAACTTGAAAGAGGATTTGATAAGCTTATAAATATCTGGGGGGCTGATCACCACGGTTATGTCCCGAGAGTAAAAGCATCAATTGAAGCTTTAGGATATGACCCGAATAAACTTGAAGTCCTTTTAGGGCAACTTGTAAATCTTGTTATTAACGGTGAAGAAGTACGTATGGGTAAACGCCGTAATATGGTTACATTAGAAGAGCTTATAGATGAAGTTGGTATTGATGCAACAAGATTTTGGATGTGTATGAGAAATATTGATACAACCTTGGATTTTGATATAGAACTTGCAAAAACTGCATCTGACGAAAACCCTGTATTTTATGTTCAATATGCACACGCAAGAGTTTGTTCTATCTTAAGAAACCTTGTTAAAGAAAAACTGAATACAGAAACAGGTCAAAAATCACCGGCACCGATGACGGATGAAGAATTTAAAAAGGCCGTTTCAACGGTTGATTATAAAGCAATGGAAAAAGCTATTCCGACAGCAAAAAAACTTATTCTAAAATTAGAAGAATACAAATCTATGATAGAAGCATCTGCTTTAAACAGAACGGTTTATACCGTATGCCGTTATGTTCAAGAGCTTGCCGGGGAATTTCATTCATTCTATAACTCAAATAGAGTTATTACTGATGATAGAGAATTGATGGAAGCAAGAGTTGCAATTGTTTATTCTATAAAAACTGTTCTTAAAAATGCACTGGATATTCTTGCCGTAACAGCACCCGAAAGGATGTAGATATAATGAAAAAAATCCTGATACTTTTGCTAACAGTATGTTTAGGAACCATAGCAAATGCAGCTGCACCAATAAAATTTATTTATCTGAATGGTTCCAATGCAAATACTGTTAATGATAAGGTTGCATTTACAACCGGGATGAATAACACTCAGGAATATGTAAAATCTATTTTCGAAGCATCCGATTTTATAAATGAACATCTTCTTAAAAATGGGGAATATACGATTTCAGAAAAACCTTATGTATTTTTCTGGGGGTACCAGTCACAGGAAGATTTAAATAATGTAAATAATTGTCTTTTATCAATGAAAATGATTAGTCCTAAACTTGCACAATCTGTCAGGGGACTTTTATTTCATTGTATGCATGATGCTATCTGGGTACAAAAATCATATCATATGCATTGTGTAGTGAATAACCTTCATCGGTATGTAATTAAAGCATATAAAAACGGAGAAAAAGTCGTTCTATCAGGACATAGTGCCGGAAGTTTTATTACTTATGAGTATTTGATTCATAAGCTCCCTTGTATAACTCATGAACACCTTATTAAAAGCATGGAAACTACAAATAACGGAAGAATTGATAAGTTTTATCAAGAGCATAAAATTAAACCAACCTGTCTTGATGCGATTACAGAATCCGGACTTGCACTATATACAGCTGATGGAAAATTTGTAGGAGCAAGTTCGTTAAATAGGTTGAAAGAGGCTTATGAAAATCTTGATGAATATACAGATTTAGTATGCGCACCACAGGATGAAGTATTGGGTGTTATAAATTTCGGCAGTCCGCTTGTTCTTTTTTACTCAGATATAAAAGATCCTAATATTGCAATTAATCAATATAATAAAGTAATATTTGAATATATGAAAAACAATAATATGTTTTTCTTAACAGTTAATTTTGCGGATGATCCGATAGGATTTCCTGTATCTCAAAATTATACGGCTGATGAATTACAAAATATGAATAATCTTATGTTTACTGATGATAGTCGAGGATTTATTTATAATAAATCTGATGTAAAAAGCCCTGCAACATTTGTAATGGCTCATTCTTCATACTGGAAACATCCAAAGAAATTTGCAAAAGCAATGAGAGATGCGTATATTGAAGGATACTCTAATTTTTATCCTAATAATTAATTATTAATCATTAAAATTTTAAAGATTTAATCTATTTTTGGGTCAGAAAGTTTTTTATCCAATTAATCAAATTGGGATAAATATTTGAATGGTGCCCCATTTCCAGCATTTCTTTTTCGTTAGATTGCATTGTTCCTAGATTATGTGTTTGTTTATAAATCCAGGAATACATACCTGTTCGGTCAGCGCCTGCTTTACAGTGAATATGAACTTTACCGCCTTGTTTCTGAACATTATCAATAATATTCAAGAATTTACCTATATTTTTTTCGCTTGGCTGTCTGGTTTGAGAAGGAATATTATGATATTTCATTCCATTTTGTTCAACAATTTGTTTTTCATCAAAATTTATTCCGGATACATACATTGTGCGAAAATTAATAATGTCGGTCACTCCTTGTTCTTTCAGCCACTTGAAATCTTCGGCATCAGGCTGTGCGGAGCGCGATACTGTATTATCAATTCGTCGGTAATTTTCAGGTTTTCCTTTAAAAGATACGTTAAACAAATATTATCTCCAACCCTTGTAAAGGTAATCTGTTATCCAGCGAATAAGCCCGGGGAAAGTTATATAATCATGTCCCATCTTAATCATTTCTTTTTTATTTTCATCCATTTCGCCAATTCCGTGCTTTTGTTTATATATCCAAGAATACATGCCTGTTCTGTCAGCACCGTGTTTACAGTGGATATGGACTTTACCGCCTTGTTGCTTAACACCTTCTACAAGATCCAAAAATTCTCCTACCTGACTTTCTTTCGGGTGGAACGGATTTGTCGGAATATTATGATAATGAAGCCCTGCTTTTTCAACAGCTTCTCTTTCATTAAAAGATACAGAATCTTTTGCGGAGGTAAAATCAACAATATCAGTTACACCCTGTTTTTTAAGCCATTTAATATTACTATTTTTAGGTCTTGCTGAACGTGAAACAAGTTCGTCGATTTTTTGATAATTTTCAGGTTTTTTTGCAAATAATGATAGTTTCATAACAGTTATAATAACTCTTGTAAATTTATAATTTGCTAGCTTGAATATTAATTTATGTAACAGTTTTGAAGTTTCTTGAATTTATACTGCTATAAAAATTTTTATATAAGTATATAAGATGAGTTAAGAGAGTTTTGATATGGTCGGAGTCAAACCAGTTGAATATATAAATGACAGTACAACAGCAGGTTTTGCTGTCGCAGGTGATAGTATTGAAATAACTGAGCAAAATGCTGCGACTATTGAAAAGGATGATAAGAACGGGAACTTAGAAACCTTAGATAATACTCAAATTAAATACCTTGATAAGTTTACAGAGAATGATAAAACGGATTATGATAATGCAGAAGGTGACGAAAATTTAGACAGTGTAGATTCAGAAACACAAGAAGAAAATAAAAAAGGAAATGGCAGCAGCGCTGCTGCCGGTGCAGCAACAGCAGGTACAATGGGCGCACTTGCATTTGGTGCTGCAATATTAACTAACACCGGGAATCTGCAAAATATAATGAATGCATTTACAGCTCCGGTCGTAGGCGGAGTAGATGTTGCCGCTGCAGCTGCAGGATTAGCCGGAGTACTGGCTTTTGATAAAGATTATAGTAAAAGATTGTCAGAAGCAAGCGCTGCCGGAGAACAAATTAATGCAATAAACCAATACTATGAAACATTAAATCAAGATTTGGAAGCATTGAATGGAACGGATGATAATACTACTTATGAAATTGCATCCGAGGAAGGTACTGAGGATGCTGCTGCAGAAGAAGGTGAATCGCAAGATATCATAGCTATTTTAAGTCAATTATATACTCAGCTAGATAAGGCAAATGCTGACAATGATCAGGCTAAAGCAAATGAAATTTCTGGTAAAATAAGTCAAATAGAAACAAGTATACTTGCCAAAATAGAAGAATCAGAAACTGCAGAAGAAACTCCTGCAGCTGCAACGACAGAAGGTTCTGAAGGCGCAGAAGGTGCAGAAGGAGCAGGAACAGCAGCGGGAGCTACTGAAGCCCCAGCTGAACCAGCCGAAAAAGCAGAAAGCTTGTTTGAACATTTTGCAACAAATAACAGTGCAGCGCACGAAGCATTTGATACCGCATCAAATGTATCATCATTCTTAAAAGAAGGTAATAACATAGGCTCAATAGGTATAATGAATACGGCAGCATTAGCAGGCTGTGCAGCTATTTCTGGTGTATTAGCCGCTAGAGCATTTACTGGTGTTACAATCTTTACTATTGCACAAGCATCAATTGGTGCTGCGTTATGTGGTGCTGCGGCTGGAGTATTCACTGGAGCAGCAGCTACAATGGGAGTAAAAGCAGCCAATGAATTAAAAGCAGGAAGTAAAGGGAACGATGTCTATTCTGCAGTAACGAATTTGCGACAGCCGCTTAATGCACATGATTCTATTGTTGAAAAATTACAAGGTGAGCAAAAAGAAACTTCTGCTGAAACGACTGCAACAACAGAAGGTGAAACGACTTCTGGAGCAGCAGAAGCAGCAGCAATTGCCGGCGGTATAACTAGTACACCAACATCAACGGGCAGTGTATCTTCAACCGGCGGAGGAACCAGTTCCGCATCTTCAAGTGGCGGAACTGCATCTGCCTAATCTCTCTCCGGTTTTGTGTAAATATATAACAGTAACTTTTTATATTTTTGACAATAATGTACAAATATTAAAAGATGTATAAAACTTGTTTTGCTTAAACTCCATGATGATGGCAATGATGATGTCCGTGTTCATGACCGCCACAATGACTGTGTTCTCCGCCGCAGCTGTTTTCTCCGGTTGTAAGAGAAGAATCTAAATACTGTTTTACAAGTTCTTCTATCGGAAGTTCAGGACAGCCTGATATTACAGTTACACCATTTTGACTCAATATACCTAATGGTCGTCCGCCCATGCCGCCTGCTAAAACGATATTTGCTCCTTGTTCAGATATCCAGCTTGCACTCTGACAGCTAATACCTTCTTCCGGAACTTTTGATTCTATATTTAAAATTTCTTTTGTTTCAGGATTAACTTCTACAAATGTAAATGATTCACAATGTCCGAAATGTGAGCATAATTTTTCATTTTCTGTAGGGATAACTATTTTCATAATCTTATTTCCTTTCTTTTTATCTATATTTGACTGAAGTAAAATTGCACTTTCTAAAGCTTCTGTTTCAGTAATATTATGAGATTTTGCAAACTCTCGTAAAATATTCAAAATATTCTCATTTATTCGACGGTTAAAGGGTACTTTTCTTGAACAGGTACGTTTACGTCCTGAATTGTCGCGCCTGCCGCCCCAATTTTTATTTGAACACTCTACACTATTTTTTAGATATCGACTCATAACTAAATTATAAATCACTATCTTGATTATGTCAATACATAATCAAATAAATAAAAAGAGTATTATAACAATCAGCTAGGAAATTGTTATGGGGCGGATGTTAGGACTTTGCTCGTACTCTTTAGCAAAACTTTATACCCGATTTTATGTTCTTATAAACTAATATTAGTTGATATCGAAATAGAAAATTTTATCAATGGGGTGTCCTAGTTCCAACACATATTAGACTAACTGATACTTTTTTAGGAAACTAGAAAACGAAAGGAGACTAATATGG
>CALUXY010000030.1 GCA_944324855.1 Candidatus Gastranaerophilales bacterium
AACGTTAATCTTAGAATAAGTTTTTTGAATCCCAAGCAAATGGAGGAAGTGAGAACCCGTTTGTTCGGGTGAAGATAGTTTTGTGATTGTAAATTTAATCAAAAACATTAATCCCGAACAAATTGGTTCGAATCCTGGAGTTAAATTAAGAGTACAAAAAATAGGCCCGGTGAAGGACTCCGTTTGCGATTAGAAAAACGATTAAGTATCGTTTTTCGTAACGTTAATCTTAGAATAAGTTTTTTGAATCCCAAGCAAATGGAGGAAGTGAGAACCCGTTTGTTCGGGTGAAGATAGTTTTGTGATTGTAAATTTAAT
The DNA here is from genome assembly GCA_944324855.1 of Candidatus Gastranaerophilales bacterium. Taxonomy (GTDB): domain Bacteria; phylum Cyanobacteriota; class Vampirovibrionia; order Gastranaerophilales; family Gastranaerophilaceae; genus UMGS1585. The sequence continues at coordinate 319 of CALUXY010000030.1, forward strand.
CAAAAACATTAATCCCGAACAAATTGGTTCGAATCCTGGAGTTAAATTAAGAGTACAAAAAATAGGCCCGGTGGGATTCGAACCCACGACCAAAAGATTAAGAGTCTTCTGCGCTACCACTGCGCCACGAGCCTAAGTCAAACTATTTTATAAAAAAATTATATGTCTAACAATTCAAAATAGCAAGTAATTATTCAATCAAATCTTTTATTCGCTTTTGTGCATCTTTGTTCATGTCGTAATTAGGATAAGCCGATTTCATATAATCATAGTGACGATAGTACATACCAATATCGCCATTATTTGTTAAAACTAATGTTCCGGTTCTTCTATTCCCCGGATATGATAGATAGCTTTCACTTGTTTTTCCGGTATCCAGAACGACAAGAGTTGTTTTTTCTAATGTGTATCCTTTTAAATTATTTGATAAAACTTGGTTGGATTTAAGTACTTTTTTAGCTTTTACAAACAAATCTTTTGTTTCCGGAGTCATTTTTTGTGAGGTATATTCAAGATTTTTGTATTTAAAATTCCGGAATGTTATTTGGTTTGAGTGATGTGATAATTTAAAATCCATTTAGTTTACTCCTCCGATAAATAATATTGTAATTCAATAATTTATTGATTAGAATTCAATATTTACAATAATTTACATGCAAATTGTGTTATAATTTTCATATGCTAAAAACTTTTGTAAAAACACGAAAAAGATATCCGATAAACTATTATGAACTCAATACTAATCTTAAGTTAAAAGAGTCAATGTTTATGTTGTTTTTGCAGGATGCGGCAACAGTTAATGCTGAGGATAACGGATTCGGTTATACATGGTGTGAGGCTAATAATTACGGCTGGTTTCTTTTGAAATACCGGATAGAATTAGAGTATTATCCGCAAAAGTACGATTATATAGAGATAGAAACAGAATCCCGGGGGGCATCTAAATTATTTGCGTTTCGTGATTTTACTATTTATAACCCTGAAAATGAGATTATCGGACGTGTTGCGAGCTGCTGGGCATTGATTGATATGAATACAAAATCAATGATTGCGCCTATTAAAGCAAAAGATGATTTTCAAATTTTTGAAAAACGTGAAGATGATTTAGTTTATAATAAAATCAGAACTCCAGAGGAATTTGAGTACGAAAAAACCTTTGAAGTAAGATTTGATGATTTGGATGTTAATCATCATGCTAACAATTCAAACTATATTTCCTGGGCTTTGGAAACGTTGCCTTATGATTTCCGCCACAAGTACAGTTTAAAGAACTTAGATATACAAATCAAAAAAGATATTTCTCTTGGGGAAACTGTAATATCAAAAGTATCTGTCGATAATTTACATACGATACATTCAGTTGTCAATCAATCTACCGGTGATGAATTAGCTTTATTATCAATTGATTGGGAATAAAGGGTTTTAAGAAGATTTTTGTCTGTTGTACGGCGGATCTTTAATTGTATGCGGGTCTATAAAATTAGGTTTATCTTTGATTGTAGAACTTGACTCTCTGCTGTTGCTAGGGGTTTTGGTGTTATTGGTGTTATTTTTTGTATCATATTTAAACGGTGGTTCTTTTATATCCTCTGTCCGTGTTGTTTGTGCAGATACGCTGTTAGAAATATTAAATAATACGGTAAATAAAAGTAATGTAATTGTGATAGTTTTTGATTTAGACATATATAACCTCTAACTTTGTTAATCAAATATATTTTTTTTTATTTAATTATTTTTGTTATCGGTTATTTGGTGATAGTTACTTAGATATTACAAAAATTACTTCTTCTGTAAAAAAGTTATCGAAAATTTTATGGAAAATGCTTTTTCTTACTTTTGCTTTTGTCATACAAATAGTTTTTTCGATTTTAAACCCGTTATTACGTGCAAATTCATGAAAATCTTCAATTGTTAAAAGGTGGATATTCGGAGTATCATACCACTGAAACGGTAGTATTCTTGATTTCGGCATTTTGCCTCTGAACATCAAATAAAATCTAACTTTCCAGTATGCGAAATTCGGGAAACTAACAACCACTTTTTCCCCGACTCTAAGCATTTCTTTGATTACAAAATCAGGTTTTTCTGTGGATTGTAGCGTTTGATTCAATACAACATAGTTATACGATTTGTCTGGATATTCTTGTAACCCTTTATCAATATCTCCTTGAATTACAGATAATCCTTTTTCTAAACATTTAACAATATTTTCCTGGTTAATATCTATTCCTCTCGCATTAATCCCTTTATTTTTAAGCATTTTTAATAACGTGCCGTCGCCGCAACCTAAATCAAGTACAGTTGACTCGCGGTCAATTAGGTTAACAATGATGGAATAATTTAAATGCAGCCCTTTTGATTCGATATAATGCCTATTCATTTATATTCTCCTTGAGAAAACTTTTTATGATTTTGGTTTGGGTTTCGTATTCCAGTAAAAATGCATCATGCCCGCAAGGTGATTCAATTTCGCAGAACGAAACATCTTTTTTATTTTTCATTAATGCGTTACATAGCTCTTTGGATTGGGCGGTCGGGAAAAGCCAATCTGAAGAGAATGATATAATTAGATACTTTGCATTAGTATCTTTGAAAGCATCTTCTAAAGAACCGTATTTTGCTTCGACATCAAAGTAGTCAACGGCTTTTGTTATATAAAGATAGCTGTTTGCATCAAATCTGTCTACAAATATTTCTCCTTGATGTGCAAGATAGCTTTCTACTTCAAAATCTATATCAAAACTAAAATCCGGAGAATTTTTGTCCTGAAATCTTCTTGCAAATTTATTCTGCATAGCTTCTTCGCAAAGATATGTAATATGCCCTACCATTCTGGCGATTGCAAGACCTTTGTCCGGTTTTTCTCCGTGATAATAATTCCCGTGATTCCAGTTAGGGTCTGATAATATTGCGTTACGCCCGACAGCATTGAATGCAATACTTTGTGCCGACAACTTTGGAGTTGAGGCTATTATTATAACGTGTGTTACCATATCATTATGAGCCAAAGCCCATTCCATAGCCTGCATACCGCCCATTGATCCGCCTGCAACACAGAGCTTTTTGACTCCTAAAAAATCAATAAGTTTTTTTTGAACTTTTACAACATCTTCAATAGTAATTACAGGAAAATCCAGCCCGTATTCACGTCCGGTATCCGGATTAATTGATGCAGGACCTGTTGTACCTTTGCATCCGCCAAGCATGTTAGAGCAGATAACAAAATATTTATCGGTATCAAAAGCTTTGCCAGAGCCGACCATATCATCCCACCACCCGGGCTTTTTATCTCCTTCATGGTAGCCGGCGGCATGAGCATCACCTGTTAAGGCATGGAGTAAAAGAATTGCGTTGTCACCTTTGTCATTTAATGTTCCATACGTTTCGTATGCTACTTCGACTTCTTTCAACTCTTTCCCTGATTCAAGAGGTATTGGTTCGTTTATTTTAAAATATTTTGTTTCTACTATCATTTTATTCCTGAGAAAGTTTTATTGCTTTATCTATATCTTCTATCAAATCTTCAACATCTTCCAAGCCTACAGATAATCTCATAAAATCATCCCCTATACCGCAGGCTTTCATTTGCTCTTCTGATAGCTGCCTGTGTGTTGTGAGATAAGGATATGTAATAATACTTCGGCTGTCGCCGATATTGGTTGTGTGAATTGGAATTGTTAATGAATTAATAAATTTTTCTCCGGCTTTGGCTCCGCCTTTAAGTCCGAACCCGATTATTGAAGAACAGCCTTTCGGAGTGTATTTTTGCGCAAGTTCGTAGTACTTGCTGCTTTTTAGCATAGGATAATTAACCCAATTTATACAAGGATGTTGTTCAAGGTGTTCTGCAATTTTTAATGCAGACTCACAATGTCTTTGCATTCTAAGACTTAGAGTTTCAAGTCCCGTCAGTGTCAGATAAGAATTAAACGGACTTGAACAGAAACCGTAATCTCTTAATATTTGAGCCCTTGCTTTTATGATATATGCAGATTCTTTAAATGTGTCTGTGTATACAATCCCGTGATACGACTCATCAGGGGAAGTCAGTTCAGGGAATTTTTCCTTTCGTTTGTTTGTTGACCCCCAGTCAAAATTACCGGAATCAATTATTGCACCGCCCATTGCATTGCCGTGACCTGATATGTATTTTGTTGTTGAATGGATAACAATATCCGCTCCATATTTTATCGGGTTGCAAAGATACGGTGTCGGGATTGTGTTATCAACAATCAGCGGGATATCGTGTTTGTGTGCAACTTCTGCCAATTTCTCAATATCTAAAACATTTAAAGCGGGATTACTTAAAAGTTCTATATAGATACATCTTGTTTTATCTGTTATTTCTTTTTCAAAATCTTCAGGATTTTCGCCTTGTACAAATTTTGTATTTATTCCTAGTTTTTTAAACGAAAACCCGAAAAGATTGCAGGTTCCGCCATACAGGGTCGAAGATGCTACAATTTCATCGCCTGCTTTTGCAATATTAAATATTGCACAGGTAACAGCTGCCATGCCGGAAGATACCACAAGAGCTCCAACACCGCCTTCTAATTCTGCAAGACGTTTTTCTAGAATTGTATTTGTCGGATTAGAAAGTCTTGTATAAATATCTCCTTCGCATTTTAAATCAAATAAGTCGGCACCTCTTTGAACATCGTCAAAGTCAAAAGCGGTTGTCGGATAGATTGGCGGATTGATACACATGTTATGCTCTTTCGGGTTATGTCCGGCATGCAGCAATTTTGTATCAAATTTCATATCTATCCTCCTTGTTAAGAATCTATGCTTTTACAAGTTCTTTTACTTCTTTTCTTTTGACTTTTTTTGTTGCAGTTCTTGGCAGCGGTTCTTTTGAAACCACAATATTAATAGGACGTTTGTACGCGGTTAATCTTGTACAAAGTTTTTTCACTTCGCCTTTAATAATAGAATTAAGTGTTTCGTCATCGTACTGGTTTATCAATTCTTCTTTCGGGACAATAACTGCAGCAATATCTTCTGTTCCGTCTTTTGCTCCGAATGTTCTAGATACACCCAGTACACACACTTCCGCAAAATATTCGCTTTGTTCAAGCACGGATTCAACCTCTTCAGGGAATACTTTTTTCCCGCCTGATAGTACAATCATATTTTTGATGCGGCCGGTTATGTAAACGTATCCTTTTTTATTGATTTTAGCGATATCTCCTGTATGGAACCATCCGTCCTCATCTATTACAGATGCCGTTAATTCCGGTTGATTGTGGTATCCTTTCATTATTGAAGGTCCTCTAAGCAGAAGTTCTCCCGTTTGTTCGTCAACTTTTGCTTCCATATTCTTAATAGGTTTTCCGACTGATTCCAAATCTCTGAAACGACCTGTGTTAACTGTTGCAATAGGACTGGTTTCAGTAAGACCATACACCTGATAAATACTAATACCTACACGTTCAAAGAATTTAGCTGATTCCATATCTAACGGGGCTCCGCCGGATATAAAGCCTCTGAATTTTCCGCCGGCATATTTATGTATATCCCTGAACATAAATCTTCTGATACAGGTGAACGGTATAAATTTTGCAAGTTTCAGTTTAAGTTTAAACAAGAATTTACTCAATTTCGAAAGGTGCGTAACTTCGTTTTCAATAGCCGTTTTTAAAAGTTTTATAAAAGCCGGTACTGCAACCATAAACTGGATTTTCTTTTCTTCCATCATTTTCATAATATCTTTCGGTTTAAGGCTGTGTGTATAATATACCGAGAAACCAAAATTCAAGAAAGTTGAGAATCCTACAGTCATTTCGAATAAATGGTTCATTGGAAGAATTGATAAAATTCTTGCTTCCCTCGGGAAAATATCTGCAAATGCGATATCTAAGTCTTTTAATTGCGACAGAATATTTCCGAAAGTTGTTTCAACACCTTTCGGAGAACCGGTTGTGCCTGAGGTGTATATGATAAATACTGTTGAATGTCTTGAGCGGTGTACCCATTTGCATTCGTAGTTGTTTGGTATTGTGTAAATACTTGGTAATGTTTGGTCGTAAGACGGTTCATCCATAACAATAATATGTTTTAACGACGGCAGCTCTTTTTGAAGTTCAAGTGCCGTATTAACATATTTTTGCGAAACCATCATTAAAGTCGGAGTACAATCCGATAGAATTGATTTTAATTCGTATTTTGTTAGTTTAATATCCAGAGGGACTGTTATTAAACCGGCAATAATAGATGCAAATACACATGTTCCGTATTCCGGCTTCGATTCAGATAGTATTGCCAGTCTTTCACCTTTTTGTATTTGTAAATCATTTTTCAAATGGGCTGCAATTCTTCTGGACATTAGACCAAGTCCGTTATAGGTAAATTCTTTCCAGCCATAGAATGATTTCATCCCTAAAGCGATTTTGTTTGCATAATCATTCGTTCTGTCTTCTAACAAAGACAATACATTACTGGTTCTATCTTTCATCTTCCCTCCTTAAACGAAGTTATAACTTGTTAATCCAATTATAACAGCTATAAGACGGGCATGGAATTTTTATTTACATAAATTTATGTTTAGAATAAGTGACTGAGTGATTAAGTGATTAGTGAGTAGAAAAGCGGCTAAGGAATTATGCAGCTACGCAGCTAAGATGACTGCTTTTTTGTCATTCTGAGCGTATGCGAAGAATCTCTTTTTGACAAGTGATTAAGTGATTAGGCAAGTGAACGGTAACAAGGTGACAGGTTTCTATTCACTAATTACTAATCACTAATCACTCTTCACTAATTAAACCACCAGTTCTTTAATCTCGTTTCTTTTAAGTTTTCTTGTAGAAGTTCTCGGTAATGCTTCTTTTGAAACTATGATATTTACAGGTCTTTTATAAGGCGTTAAATGAGTACAAAGTCTTTTTACTTCGCTTTTAACAACTTTATCAAGAGTTTCATTGTCGTATTTACCTACTAATTCATCAGTCGGAACAATTATTGCAGCAATATCTTCTGTTCCGTCTTTTGCACCGAATGTTCTTGATACTCCTATTACACAAACTTCTGCAAAGTAATCGCTTTTTTCAAGAACGGATTCAACTTCTTCAGGAAAAACTTTTTTCCCGCCTGATAGTACAATCATATTCTTTATGCGGCCGGTGATATAGATATGACCGTTTTTATGTATTTGTGCAATATCTCCGGTATGCAGCCAGCCTTCTTCATCTATTACAGATGCCGTAAGTTCAGGTTGGTTGTGGTACCCTTTCATAACGGCAGGCCCTTTTAATAACAGTTCTCCTGTATCTTTATCAATCTTTGTTTGGTAACTTTTTAACGGGGCTCCAACCGAGGCTAAATCTCTAATCTTATCTGTATTCACAGAAACTACAGGACTTGTTTCAGAAAGCCCGTAGCCTTGATAAACTTCAAGCCCTATTCTTTCAAAGAACTCTCCAACCTGTACGTCTAATGGCGCACCGCCTGAGATACAGCCGATAAAACTGCCGCCGAATTTAGTATGTATTTTTTTGAACATTAGTTTCTTTATTCTTTTTGACGGTATAAATTTTGCTGCTTTAAACATTAGATTAAATAATACCTGTGTTGATTTTGAGGAATTTTTTATTTCAGATTCTATGGCGGTTTTTAAAAGTTTTAAAAATGCCGGAACAACAATCATAAACTGAATCTTCTTATCTCGCATAATACCTAAAATATCTTTCGGTTTAAGACTTTGTGTATAATAAACAGAGAATCCGAAATTTAAGAAAGTTGAAAATCCTACAGTCATTTCAAATAAATGGTTCATTGGAAGTATTGAAAGTATTCTTATATCTTTTTTAGGAAGAATTTTGTCTAACGCATATTTCAAATCATCAAGCTGCGACAGCATATTCCCGAAAGAAATTTCAACCCCTTTAGGAGCTCCTGTTGTTCCTGATGTATAGATGATGAATAATGTAGATTTTCTGGAGCGATGACGCCATTTGCAGGTATAATTATTGGGAATTGTGTAAATACTTTCTAAACCTTGATTGTATGACGGTTCATCCATAACAATAATATGTTTTAATGATGGCAGTTCTTTTTGAAGTTCAAGAGCCATTTCTACATAATGTTGTGATACCAGCATTACAGTTGGTTCACAGTCGGTTAAAATAGAATGAAGTTCATATTTTGTAAGCTTTATATCAAGCGGAACAGTTATTAAACCGGCAATAACCGATGCAAAAACACAAGTTCCGTATTCGGGCTTTGATTCAGATAAGATTGCAAGCCGTTCCCCTCTTTTTATGCCCAAATCGTTCATTAAATACGCTGCAAGTTTGCGTGATGTTAAGCCTAAGCCGTTATAAGTAAACTCTTTCCATCCGTAGGATGTCTTAATTCCAAGTGCAATTTTATTTGCGTAATCATTTGTTTTATCTTCCAATAAAGATAAAACGTTACTTTTTCTGTCTTTCATACTTCCTCCAAAACACCATGACGTTATTATAGCAAATTTTTTTAATCTTGCATATACCTTGTTATTTATTGTATGATAATTAATATTAATTTATTTATTAGAGGGTTATTTATGAAGAAGGTAAAAATAGGTATGTTAGGGCTTGGAACAGTTGGTTCCGGCGTTTATAAAACATTAAAGAGATTTGATAATGTTGAAATTGTCAAGATTTCCGTAAAAAATATTGATAAACCAAGAAACATTGAAGGTCTGGATGAAAGCATCTTAACAACCGATGTTTATTCAATAATAAATGATCCGGAAATAGATATATTTGTAGAAGTTATAGGCGGTGTAAATCCTGCATGGGAATATATTTCTGCTGCGATAAAGGCAGGTAAACACATTGTTACAGCCAATAAAGAACTTCTGGCTAAAAAAGGAAAAGAATTATTTGAACTTGCAGAGGAAAACAATCGTGTAGTTTTATATGAAGCTGCAATTGCAGGCGGTATACCTTTAATTATGCCTTTAAAAACAATTCTTGCAGGGAATGATATTACAAAAATTGAAGCAATTCTTAACGGCACAACAAACTATATTTTAACAAAGATGGACGTTGAAGGGGCATCTTATAATGATGTATTGAAAGAGGCTCAAGAATTAGGTTACGCAGAAACTGATCCGACCGGCGATGTTGAAGGTTTTGATGCAATGTATAAAATAACAACACTTTCAACAATCGCATTCGGACAAAGAGTAGATGTAAACAAAGTCTATAGAGAAGGTATTTCAAAAGTTCGTGCAGAAGATATGAAGGCTGCAAATGAACTCGGGTATAAAATAAAACTGGTAGCAATTGCAAGGATTTGTGAAGACGGCAGGGTCGATGTAAGAGTTCATCCGACGTTAGTTCCTAAAAAAGCAACTTTAGCACATATAAATTATGTAACAAATGCTGTTGGTATGAGCGGCTATCCGATAGGTGATATTGTTCTTTCAGGACCAGGTGCAGGAGAATTTCCGACTGCAAGCTCTGTTATCGGAGATATATTGAACATTGCTGCAGAAATTGAAACAACGGATTATCCACTGCCGATGATGAGATGCAAACATTCTGATGATGCAAATATTGTTCCGATATCTGAAACATACAATAAATATTATATATCTATAACTGCCCCTAATAACAAAGGTGTTATCGGCAAAATAGGGACAGTATGCGGAAATAAAAATATAAGCGTATCAAGTATTATGCAAAAAGGTGTTTCAGAAAATAATACTGCGGATATAACTGTTATTACGGAAGTTTGTAAAGAAGCAGATATACAAGCGGCAATTTCCGAATTAGACGGATGCAACATAAACAGTTTGATAAGAGTAATGTAAAAAGCGAGGGAAATTATGTATTACAAAGGTTTAATAAACAGATATAGAGAATATTTACCGGTTTCAGATACAACTCCTGTTGTAACATTAAATGAGGGTAATACACCTTTAATAAAAGCTGATAACCTTGCAAAAAAAATAGGACTTGATGCAAATGTTTATTTAAAATTTGACGGCTGTAATCCTACAGGAAGTTTTAAAGACCGCGGGATGACAATGGCAGTAACCAAAGCTAAAGAATCCGGTTCTCATGCAATTATTTGTGCATCTACCGGTAATACCTCAGCTTCTGCTGCCGCTTATGGTGCAAAAGCCGGTTTAAGAACTCTGGTATTAATACCTGACGGATATATTGCACTGGGGAAACTTTCTCAAGCTATGATGTACGGCGCAGAAATTATTGCAATACAGGGAAATTTTGACAGAGCATTAGAACTTGTAAGAGAAATTTCTGAAAAATACCCTATTACTCTTGTAAACTCTGTTAATCCGTATAGAATAGAAGGACAAAAAACAGCGGCATTTGAGATATGTGACGCGCTCGGTAAGGCGCCTGAATATCATTTTATACCTGTAGGTAATGCCGGAAATATTACCGCCTATTGGAAAGGGTATACTGAGTTTCATAAGCGTGGTAAAATCAAGGCATTACCTCAAATGATGGGTTATGAAGCAGAGGGCGCAGCTGCAATTGTTAAGAACCAAAGAATTATGAATCCTGAAACTTTAGCTACCGCTATAAGAATCGGAAACCCTGCAAGCTGGGATAAAGCTGTTGCAGCTCGTGATGAAAGTAAAGGTTTAATCGGCTGTGTAACAGATGAAAAAATTGTTGAAGCGTATAAACTGATTGCATCCTGCGAAGGTATTTTTGCAGAACCTGCAAGTGCTGCATCTGTTGCAGGGCTTATACAGGCACATCACAGGGGACTTGTAAAAGAAGGTACGGATATTGTTTGTGTTCTTACAGGAAACGGACTAAAAGACCCTGATAACGCAATCAAATTCGGAAATGCAGAAGTCCAAAAATCTTCAGACAGTATGGAAGATGTTTTAAGATTAATCGGTGTTTAAGTTTAATGGCATCAAATTTTGACTTTTTAAAATCTACTGACAGAAAACTTTTCACAATGATAGGAACTGCTGAGCAGTTATATCGTGATGAGTATTTTGACCAGTGTATAGTACAAACCCGTAAATTTGCAGAATCCATTTGCAAAAAGATTTTAGGTCCGAGAAAAGGAGAATCTAAAACTTTTGATGATATGCTGGCGACATTATGCGATATATCAACAGGTTCTGAACAAGAAAAAGAAGTTATAGAGGATTTGTATTTTATCAAGCGTGAAGGGAATAAATCAGCTCATACATCCGAGCAGCGAATGCCTGCATCAACAGCTTTAGAGTGCTTGCAGCGGGCATTTGAAGTATCAATTAATTATGCGTTTGCAAAGACTCCAAGTAAAACAAAACTGTTAAAATTGGAGTTTGATACAGAGCTTTTGATAACCGGCGAAAAGACTAAAAAAACTCTTAAACAAAAATATCTGGAGGCTAAATCTAAATATTATGATGACGATAATATTACTGAAATGGTATCAACAAAAACAAGGTCAAGAAAAAAGAATATAAATCTTACAGGGACACTTATATTTTGTTTGATAATTATAATTTATATATTGTGTTTAATTTGGGGATAGTTTTATAATAAATAAAAAAGTCCGGATATTAAATCCGGACTTTTTTATTTTTCCTATAATATTTCTCTACTTATGGATTAGCATCAAATCTATCAGAGATATGTAGTGAATCGAAGTTTTCTTGTAATGCTCTGAATACACTGTCTCCGATATCAACTCTGTACAGACCGCCTTTTCTGCCTTCGTGTGATGCGAATGCTATTGGTGCAAAGTCTGATCCGATTTTAACTTCAACACCTTTATCTCTTAAGTAGTTCATAAGTTTTACAGCATCTTGATCAAGATATCCGCCGCCGCCGAAGCCATCACCGCTTCCACCGCCGATAGTTCCGTCGCCGCCAGGGTTGTCACCGCCGCCAGAGTATGGATAGAAGATAACTTGACCTACATTAGTAGCGCTATCTGTAATGATCTGTTTGAACGGATCTATATTTTGACCATCAACTGTTGTATTTAATCTATGAATATATACTGAATCACCATCAGAGAATGCAGTTGAATCAATATCAGATTCGATGATGTGACCGATTTCAAAGTTATTGAACTCAATGTGACCGGTATCAACGTTTCTTGCTTCAATCCATTGAGCATTGTTAACAGTGATATTATCAGCAGTTGTAGAATCACCATTGAGAGCAACGAAACCGTGTTCTCTTGATGCTGAGATTGTTAAATCTCCGTCTATGTTATTGGTTCCTGTAAATGTTACATCATCACCTGATTTCATATTTACATTACCGTTGTAGTTAGAGTTGTTAGAAGTGATATTAGCACCATCTAAACCAATGTTTGGAGCATTTAATTTAGAGTTGTCGCTTAAGCCGTCAACAGTGATGTCTCCATCTGTTTTAACGTTAACAGCGTTGCCGCCGGTTAATTCAAATCTTGAATCATTGTTGATAAGCATATCACCTGTTGTTTCATAGTTAACATCGTGACCTGCATTTGCATAGATGTAATCTGCATCTGAGAATTTGATGTTAACATCGTTATGGGCTTCTGCATTGATATTACCTGTAACATTAGTATTTGTAATATTTACGTTAGCTTTGTTTGTGTTACCGTTAGCTTTTACATTTGCATTTCCGCCAATTGTGCTGCTATTTACAGTAACTGCTCCGCCAACAACAGATTCTAAGTTTACATCACCTTGAGAGGTTGATTTGTTAAATCTAACGTTGTATTTAGCTTTTGCATCAACTGAACCTGCTTGTGAAGATGTAATACCTACTTCACTTTGTAATGATTCAGCTGTTAATTTATTTCCAACTGTAGAGTTTAATACTCCAACTTTGCCGTGAGCTTTAGCAGTTAAGTTTTCAGTTATTGTAGAATCTACAAAGTTTAGGCTTCCTTTATTAGATGAATCAAAATTAGCATTTTTAGCAGATGCTTTGATATCACCTAAGTAAAGTGAATTTGTAGAATTTACGTTACCGTTTTTAGCAGTGAAGTGGTTTCTGCTTGTTTTAGTAGTTTCTGCATTGTTTACGTTGATATTGCCTTTGTTTGATGTAGCATTAACGTTTCTAACAATTGCGTTAGTAATATTAACGTCACCCTTATTGGCTTTTATCTTAAGTTCTCCGCCAGCAGTAGAGTCAAAGAATCTGGCATCTGTTTCAGCTGATATAGTTGCAGTTGAACCGATTGTAGATTGACCGATTGCTGCATCAGCTTTTGCAGATTTTACAGTTGCTTTTCCATCAACTGTAGATTTCCAGATAGAAGCTTTACCATTTTCTGCGTTAACTGTTGCATTACCGGTAACGTTTGAATCATTGATAGATGCATTACCTTTTGCAGTTACGTTAGCATTACCGTTAACTGTTGCATTGCTCATTGTTGAATGACCGTTAGTAGAAGTCATATTAGCATCGCCGTTAACAGTTGTATTGTATAATCTGTTATTGTATTTAGATTTGATTTCTGCAGAGCCGACAGTAGAAGTTTTACCTTCAGAAGCTCCGATTGCAGCTTCGTAGTTATCTGAAGTAACTACTGCTTTACCGTTAACGGTTGAATTCCAAACTTGAGCTTTACCGTCTGCAGCGTGAACATCAGCATCACCTGTTACAGTTGAACCGTTGATTGCAGCATTACCTTTTGCTGTAATGTTAGTATTACCGTTAACAGTTGCATTGTTCATTGATGAATGCCCATTAGTAGAAGTCATATTAGCATCACCATTAACAATTGTATTATTTAATCTGTTATTGAATTTTGATTTGATTTCTGCAGAACCTACTGTAGAAGTTTTACCCTCACTAGCGCTGATAGCAGCTTCGTAGTTATCAGATGTAACTGTTGCTTTACCGTTAACAGTTGAATTCCAAACCTGAGCTTTACCATCTGCTGCATGAACATCAGCATCGCCTGCTACATTTGAACCGTTTATTGCAGCATTACCTTTTGCATTTACATTAGCATTACCTTTAACAGTTGAATTGTTAACTGTCGCATTTCCGTCAGTAGATGTCATATTAACATCACTGTTAGAAGTTGAATTGCTGAATGAGTTGTTCCATTTAGATGTTAAATCTGCAGAACCAACAGTTGATTTATTAACAGCTACTTCATAAGCATTTGATGTACCTGCAAAATTACCGCCAACTGTTGAATTATTTAATGAAACTTTACCATTAGTTGTTGCTTTTAAAGCATTTGTTACATTTGAATTATTGAATTTTAAGTGGCTGTTTGAATTGAATGTTCCGTTTTGAGCATTAACTTCAATTGTTCCGCCATAATTTGTATTGTTAGATGTTACATCTCCCTTAAGAGCATTTAATTTATTAGCTTCTGTTCCTGTCATTTTTGAATTATTAACAATAACATTCGCATTATTTGATGTAGCATCAATATTTTTCATTGTTGCATTGACAACCTTAACGTCACCATTATTAGCAGTCATCTTAACAGCTTCTGTTGATGATGAATCATAAAATCTAGCTTCGGTTTCTGCTGAAACTTCTGCAGCTCCAACTGTAGATTGACCGATTGCTGCATCAGCTTTTGCAGATTTTACAGTTGCTTTCTTACCTATTATTGAGTCCCAGATAGAAGCTTTACCATTTTCTGCGTTAACTGTTGCATTTCCATTAACAGTTGAAGTGTTAACAGATGCGATGTTGCCTGCAGCTGCTGTTAAGTTGCCTTTAACAGTTGTGTTGTTATTTACTGTTGCATTATTTTTTGCATTTAAGTTTGCATTTCCACCGATAACTGCGTTGCTTGTTGCTACATTCGCATCAGTTGATGTCATATTTACATCACCTGTTGATTCTGCATTATAGAATCTAACATCATTCTTAGCTGTTAAGTCTGCAGTACCAACTTTAGATGTTTGACCTTCTGAAGCACCTACCGCAACTTCTCCGTTTGTAGAAGTACCGGTGAATTTGCCGCCAACTGTAGAGTTCCAGATAGAAACTTTATCAGTAGCTTCTGCAGTTAAGTCGTTTGTGATGTTTGAATTTACGAAGTTCAAAGAACCGCTTGGAGCTTCAAACTTAGCTGCTAATGCGTTTGCAAATATGCAGTCACCATAAGTTGAGTTTAGTGATTGAATATCACCGTTAACTGCATTCAAGTGTGCATTGTTTGCAAAGTTTGTATCCCAAATTTTGATATCACCGTTTGCGGTTGTAGCATTTACTGAACCGATTTCGCTCATATCTGATGGTTCTGCATCAAATGTGATATTACCGTTTTCAGTATTAATTTTTATGCTATCGATATTAGATTTGTAAACACTAATTTCGCCATCACCTTTAGTTGCAGCTGTAGCGTTTCCGATTTCAGAACCTGCAAAACTAATTTTGCCGCCATTAGCATTTACTGTTGCATTATTTATTTTAGCATTGCTTACTTGAACATTTCCTTCACCTGTTGTGTTAGAAACGAGAGTATCAATTACATTACCTTTTGAAGAAACTTTAGTATCTCCGTTAACGTTATTTGTATTTACTTTATCAGCTCTAACGTTAGCAACATTGATTTCTCCGTTTGTATTAGTAATGTCTGCTGTTTTTGTATAAGAATCTGAAAGTAAGATATTTCCGTTTTCAGAAGTTAATTTAGTATCGTTAGCAACATTTGTATCCCAAACTTTGATGTCGCCATCTGTAGTTGAGAATTCTAACTTGCCAACTTTATTCATTAATGCTTCATTTGCATTGTTAGCATTTGAATCTAATGAAATATTACCATCAGTGTTTGCTGATAATTTGTTTTCTACATTTGCATTAAAGAATCTTAAGTCGCCTGTAGAATCTTTGAATGTTGCATTCTTAGCTGTAACGTATATGATTCCGTCATAGCTTGAGTTTGCAGAGTATACTTGGTTGCCTGCTGCTAATCTGATAGCGTTATTTTCGCCATTGAAGTTTGTTCTGTCAACTAAGATATCGTTATCAGCATCAACATCAGCACGACCATTGATTTCTGATCTTGCAAATAATACATCTTGAGCATCTATATCAACTCTGTTAGCAGTTACATCTGATAAGTTTGTTCTGCCGTTTGGTGTTGTAATATATGCATCTTGTAATTTAGTTTGTACAAGGTCAGTACCTTTATCAGCATTGATTATTGCTGTTCCGTTAATTTCACTTTTGTATGCATCAAATTGATCATTTTTAGATGTTGCTTTTAAATCTCCATTTGATGTTGAATAATCAAATCCAATGTGTCCGTTAGATGTTAAATCAGCAGAACCAACTGTAGAATGTGAAACTGAAATAGTTGCATCATCATTCTTAGTTGCTACTGTCAATTTTTGTTTAATATCTGAACTATGTAATTGGATTGATTTATTTGTATTAAATGTTGCATTGTTTGTGTTTGCTTTTACTGATTTAGCATAATCAGTACCGTTTGATGAAATGTTTCCGTTTTTAGCATTCATTTCAGCAAATCCGCCAACTGTAGAATCAGAAGAGTAAATACTACCGTTTTCTGCATTCATTACTAATGAATCTTTAACGTCTGAATTTACTAAGTAAGCATTTCTGCCTGCATTTAATTCTGCAGAACCTACTTCTGATCTTCTAGCACCATCCAATGCACTGATATAAACGTCACCGTTTTTAGAAGTACCGGTAAATTTCTTACCTACAGTTGACTGCCATAATGAAACTTTGTCACCTGCAGTAGCTGTTGCGTTACCTTCAACAGTTGAATTGCTTATTGTGATTGCACCATCTTGAGCATTTACAGCTGTTAATTTAGCATCACCTTTAACATTTGTATTGTATAAATAAATATCGTGTGCAGGATCAGTTGGTCTGTCTGCCGGGTGACCTACACTCTTATCACCTGTGAATGTAGCATCTAATTTGCTGTCAATATCAGTATTCCAGATAGTAATACCTTTGCTAGCCTCAACAGTTGTATCACCTGTAATATCTGAATTGTTGATACTTACTTTTCCGTTATCAGATTCAGCATAGAAGTAATCACCAACAGTTGAATCTACAAATTTTAAATCACCATCCGAATAAGCAATAACATGATCTGTAGAATTTACATAAATATCCCCTTTAATATCAGTAGAATGTTTTTCTAAAGATTCAAAGTTTTGTCCGCTGCATCCGATAGTGATGTTGCCATAAGTACCTTCATCCAGTCTGTCCGCAGTTAAGTGAGCATCACCAGCAACAGAACCGCCGCCGATATGTATGTAACCTCTTTCAGATGTAGCCATTAAATCTTTAGCAAAATCTGTATCTTGAATGTATATACCGTAGCATTCATCATCGTTAGGCGCATTAGGATCTAATGCAGAAGTGATGTTTGCTTCTCCGTTAACTTTAGAATTATCTTTAATAGTAACATTGTAACCTGCATTAATATCTAAATTATTAGTATTGTGGTTAACTAAGTAAGTAGTTTTACCGGATTCGATATCTGAATTACCGTTAACAGAGGTATTGAATAATACCGCATTCCTTTTGGCATTAGCAGTTAAATCACCGTTAATATTAGTAACAGTGTTAACATCTTTTACCCCTTCATTAACCATAACGTTTCTACCGGCAGTCAATATTGCATTGTTACCGACAGAACCTCCGTCTTTCATTATGATATCGTTACCAGCTTCCGCATATAAATAATCCCCAATAGATGGGTTAACAAATTTTAAATCACCATCCGAATAAGCGATAACATGATCTGTAGAATTTACATAAATGTCCCCTTTGATATCAGTAGAATGTTTATCTAAAGATTCAAAGTTTTGTCCGCTGCATCCGATAGTGATGTTACCATAAGTACCTTCACCCAGTCTGTCCGCTGTTAAGTGAGCATCACCAGCAACAGAACCTCCGCCGATATGTATGTAACCTCTTTCAGATGTAGCCATTAAATCTTTAGCAAAATCTGTATCTTGAATGTATATACCGTAGCATTCATCATCGTTAGGCGCATTAGGATCTAATGCAGAAGTGATGTTTGCTTCTCCGTTAACTTTAGAATTATCTTTAATAGTAACATTGTAACCTGCATTAATATCTAAATTATTAGTATTGTGGTTAACTAAGTAAGTAGTTTTACCGGATTCGATATCTGAATTACCGTTAACAGAGGTATTGAATAATACCGCATTCCTTTTGGCATTAGCAGTTAAATCACCGTTAATATTAGTAACAGTGTTAACATCTTTTACCCCTTCATTAACCATAACGTTTCTACCGGCAGTCAATATTGCATTGTTACCGACAGAACCTCCGTCTTTCATTATGATATCGTTACCAGCTTCCGCATATAAATAATCCCCAATAGATGGGTTAACAAATTTTAAATCACCATCCGAATAAGCGATAACATGATCTGTAGAATTTACATAAATGTCCCCTTTGATATCAGTAGAATGTTTATCTAAAGATTCAAAGTTTTGTCCGCTGCATCCGATAGTGATGTTACCATAAGTACCTTCACCCAGTCTGTCCGCTGTTAAGTGAGCATCACCAGCAACAGAACCTCCGCCGATATGTATGTAACCTCTTTCAGATGTAGCCATTAAATCTTTAGCAAAATCTGTATCTTGAATGTATATACCGTAGCATTCATCATCGTTAGGCGCATTAGGATCTAATGCAGAAGTGATGTTTGCTTCTCCGTTAACTTTAGAATTATCTTTAATAGTAACATTGTAACCTGCATTAATATCTAAATTATTAGTATTGTGGTTAACTAAGTAAGTAGTTTTACCGGATTCGATATCTGAATTACCGTTAACAGAGGTATTGAATAATACCGCATTCCTTTTGGCATTAGCAGTTAAATCACCGTTAATATTAGTAACAGTGTTAACATCTTTTACCCCTTCATTAACCATAACGTTTCTACCGGCAGTCAATATTGCATTGTTACCGACAGAACCTCCGTCTTTCATTATGATATCGTTACCAGCTTCCGCATATAAATAATCCCCAATAGATGGGTTAACAAATTTTAAATCACCATCCGAATAAGCGATAACATGATCTGTAGAATTTACATAAATGTCCCCTTTGATATCAGTAGAATGTTTATCTAAAGATTCAAAGTTTTGTCCGCTGCATCCGATAGTGATGTTACCATAAGTACCTTCACCCAGTCTGTCCGCTGTTAAGTGAGCATCACCAGCAACAGAACCTCCGCCGATATGTATGTAACCTCTTTCAGATGTAGCCATTAAATCTTTAGCAAAATCTGTATCTTGAATGTATATACCGTAGCATTCATCATCGTTAGGCGCATTAGGATCTAATGCAGAAGTGATGTTTGCTTCTCCGTTAACTTTAGAATTATCTTTAATAGTAACATTGTAACCTGCATTAATATCTAAATTATTAGTATTGTGGTTAACTAAATAAGTAGTTTTACCGGATTCAATATCTGAATTACCGTTAACAGTTGTATTGAATAAAGCGGCATTGCTATCTGCTTTAGCAGTTAAGTTACCATTGATAATATTATTAGAATTACTGTATTCATTAAATTTAATATCGTTAGCAGTTATATTGGTATTACCGGTTAAAGTTGAACCATTAATAGAAACATTTGTTCGATCTCCATTTTTGCCGGCAACTAATGTTATATTACCGCTGCCGTCGTTTGCTTTAATAGAAGAATTAGCAATTTGGATTGATGTTCCATCGCTAAATTTAATACCGTTTGTGTTGTTAGGATCTTTTGCGGCAGCAACAAAGTTTGCACCGTCAGAAGTTGTAAATGCAATATCACCGGTTGAAGTGATATTAGCATTATTTAAATCAATACCTTTAGCAATAATTTGGATATCGCTACCTGAAACTTTTCCTCCAAGTTGGTTATTAATAGAAATAATGCTATATGTATTATCTTTGAATTGAGGATCTTTTAACAATTCTTGTAAAGCATTTTTATCAAGTCCGTTTGCTTCATTAAAGAATGATTGATATTTTGTATATAAATCTTGAGTTGTAAGAATTAATGCTCCTGATGTTTCAATTGAACCGCCGTTCATTAACATACCGTTAGGGTTTGCAATGATAATCATACCGTTTTGACCGGTTAGAGAACCAGCAAAGTTTGACATTCCTTGTAATACGTTATTTAATACAGCATAATTGCCGTTAATAAAGTTTAATTGTTGACCGTTACCAACATTCAAATGTCCCCAGTTAATAACTGTATCTTTGCCGAATGTTAAATCCGCTTTATTAGAGCCGGCACCTTCAATATTTATTAACCCTGATGTATGGTCTTGGATATCTGCGCCTGCACCGCCGTCTACACCAGGTAAAACGGTTGTTCCATCAAATTGACCTGCAAAAGTAACTTGCAGTGACAAGAATGAGAAACACATAATACTTGCTGTTAATTTTTTACATAAATCCTTCATTTTCACTAATCCTTTATATTAAATGTTATAAGTCGACTAAATTGGTTGAAAAGTTATAGTTAACCTTCTAGCAAATTTTATTCTACCATGTAAATATTCCTGATAAATTTTTTTTGATATAACATGTCATCTTTTTTACAAAAATTAATAATAAATTTAAAAAAATTTTTGAATATAAATATATTGACCCTAAGTCATTTAAAAATGAGTAATATTATATTCGTCTTTTATTTTATTTTATTCCTTTACTAAAAAAATATTATCGGTATCTTATGTTTTAACAAAGCTACCGTTTTCGGGGCTAATGCCGCCCCGAACCCCGCACTCT